>JAYTFI010000184.1:0-11733 GCA_043734485.1 Acidimicrobiales bacterium
GCAGCGTGCGCCATGGCCAGCTGACCGGACCACCCGACGACCACCTGGAAGCCGATGTTGGCCACGGCGAAGGCAACGATCAGCGCGGCTAGGTACCGCCAGTAGCCGTTCAGCCCAAGTGGAACCACGATCGCTCCTGCGAGCAGCGCGGCGGCTGCGCCGAGGCGCACGGGTGCCGGAAGCGAATTCCATTCCATGAGCGAGCGTCGGGGGC
Source organism: Acidimicrobiales bacterium (assembly GCA_043734485.1). Classification (GTDB taxonomy): domain Bacteria; phylum Actinomycetota; class Acidimicrobiia; order Acidimicrobiales; family JANYDT01; genus JAYUDQ01. The sequence continues at coordinate 215 of JAYTFI010000184.1, forward strand.
GCGTACTCGGTCGGGTGTTGGTGGACACGACTCAGACCTCCCGCGCCTTGTACCGGGACGCGATGCCTTGGGGCCGTGCGAGCAGCACGACAAGAACGACGATCAGAGCGACGGCCTGTTTCATGCCGGTGGACACGTACTGCCCGGCCATCCCCTCGAGGATCCCGATGCCGATGCCGCCGATGAACGCGCCCGGAAGTGACGCGAAGCCTCCGATGACAGCAGCCACGAACCCGCTGAAGATGATCGACTCGCCGTTTGCCGGGTCGAGGACGGTCGCCTGCGTCTGCAGGATCATCGCGACGGCGGCCATCATCGACGCAATGCCCCACGCCAGCATCGACACCTTGCTCGGAGAGATCCCGAGCACGCTCGCCACGCTGCGGTTCTCGGCGATGGCCCGCATGCGCACTCCCCATGTCGATCGGAAGAACACGCCGAGTGCGATGGCGGTGACGAGCCCGACGACGAAGGTGATGATCTGCGTGCGCGTGACGAACGCACCGCCGACCTGGAACGGCCGACCCTTCCACATCTTGGCGAAGTCGTGGCTCTCGACGCCCCAGATGGGGCCGACCGAGTTGACCAGGATCGCGCCGATCCCGATGGTGCTGAGCAGCAGCGGGAAGTGCGATCCACCGGCAAGTGTGCGGAAGCCTTTGCGTTCTGCATAGAACGTGAACGCCACCCCGACGAGGCCTCCGACCACCGCGCCGACGGCGAAGTTCGCGGGGGTGAGCGCAACGACCACGCCCACGCCGGCGGCCAGCGCCGCAGCCGCGGGGTACACCACGATGCGCTGGATCATCGCCCCGAAGACAAACGCGAAGGCGATCGCGAGAAGGACGGCCAGGATGAGGGGCGTTCCCTTCTTCTCGAGCGCCCAGGCGACGTAGGCCGCGATGATGCCCATGTCGGCCATGGCGAAGTTGGGAACATCCGTGGCCTTCATGACCACGACCACGGCCAGTGCGATGAGCGCGTACCAGCTCCCCGCCTCGAGCCCACTGATCAGCTGCTGGAGCATCCACTTCCTTTCGGCCGCGCGGCAGTCGCGTACCGTGATCCGATCACGTGTCGGTGATCAGATCACGGCGCGTCCTTCAGATCACTTCGGGGCTTTGAAGTCCCGTACCTGATCCCAGCGGCCGTCGGGCCAGTCTTTGCCCGCGTACTGGCCGACACCGGCCCCGTTGCCACACGAATGGCCGTCGGGCAGCGGACCGCATACGATCGGCGGCATGAAGTCGAGAGTGACTCTTGTGCTCTCGGCGATCTTCGTGAAGTTCGCATAGGAGAAGTCGTTCGTAGCGGCGACCTTCGTCAGCACCTCGAAGAAGATCCTGGCGTAGCCGTAGGTCTGTAGCGAGAAGTTGTTCTCGCCACCCGGGTAGCCGCTTGCCTTCGCCAAGGCACGCCACTTGATGACACCTCGGGTCACGTCCGAGGCCGGCAGATCCTGCGCCATCATGGCGTAGAAGCCGTTCGCATCCGCCCCGGCCTGGCCGACAGTGTTTCCGCCCCCGGCACCGCCGGCGCCGGACTCGGCGACGACGATCGGCGACGCACCGAGCTCCTTGAGCTTCTTCAGGATCAGGGCCGCCTGGGTGTTGTCGGTGGCGAGCAGCACGGCCTCGGCCTTGCCCTGCACCGCCTTGTTGACGGCAGTCGCCACTTCACGCGAACCCTGCTGGACCCGCTCGTCGGCGACCAGTTCCATGCCCGCGCACTTCGGCAGCTGGATCGTGACCCCGGCTTTCCCCTCCGCTCCGAGGTTGTTGTCCTGTCCGATGAGCGCAACCCGCTTCACGCCCTTCTCACACAGGAAGTCGACCGCCACGCGGATCTGCGTGGCGCGGCTCGGGCCCAGGATGAACGCCCCGGGGAGCTTCGGGTCCGGCGGAGTGACCGGGCCCCAGAGGATCGTCCCGCGGTCCTTCAGGAAGTCATACGTGCCGGGCAGCGCCTGCGAACCTGCTGCGCCCACGATCGCGTACACCTTCTCGTCGTCGACGAGCCGGCGGACGTTCGCGACGAGCTTCGGGATGTCGAAGCCGTCGTCCAACGCGACGAGCTCGACCTTGCGACCGGCGATGCCGCCGGCCGCATTGACCTCGTCGACCGCGATCTGCACGCCGGCGCGCAAGCCTTGTCCGGCGACGGCCGCGGAGCCGGTGTACGGCCCGGTGAGCCCGATCTTGATCGTCTTGTCGCTGATCCCGGGCATGCTCTTGGACGACGAAGGGCCGGCCGTCGCAACGGGCACAGAGGTTGCCGCAGTCGCCGCGGTGGTCGGCGTGGCCGCAACCTTCTGCCAGGTGATCTTGCTCCCCTTCTTGGTGCAGGTGACCTGCCCGCCGCCGGAAGCGGCGACGATGGAGCCGACCTGCTTGGTAGTGCACTTGGCGCCGGCCTTCGGCGCGGCGGTGGCCGCGGGTGCGGGGCCGACCATCCCGAGAGCGACGGTGGCGACGGCGCCGGTCACGCCGAGCGCACGAAGCGAGATGTGCATGTGTTTCCCCCTGAGTGTTGGTATTGGCGGCCGCCGTCCGGCGACCGGTGAAGCTGCTCGAAATGAGCGTCGTGGGAAGGCTAACGACCTTGCGCCGTCCATGCGTGGACGACCGGAGGATCGATGACGGTGCAACGATTCGCCACTGCCGACGATCAGTGTTCTACTCAAGAGCGGGCGCTCAGCACCAACTCACGCCCTCCAAGTGGCGGCGGAGTGGACCCGATTTCCCCCCCAAATTGACTTAAACTCCATTTTTTCGCCACGTAGCGTCGCTACTGGCCCCACCACTAGCAGGATTGCTACGGTGCGGTCCACGCTCCTGGGAGATCGACATGGCAACGCTCGAAGCACTCACCATCGGATCCGGTCGCGAGAAGTCGGTGACGTTCCTGCCCGAACCTGATCCCCGTCCTCGCCGGTACACGATCATCTCGGTCGATGACCACCTCGTCGAGCCGCGCCACACGTTCGAGGGCCGCATGCCCGCGAAGTTCGCGGACCGCGCGCCTCGGATCATCGAACAGGACGACGCGCACGTCTGGCTGTTCGAGGATCGAATCATCCCCAACGCCGGGACCAACGCCGTTTCGGGCCGGCCGCCGTCGGAGTACTCCATGGACTCCGCCCGCTTCGACCACATGCGCAAGGGCTGCTACGACATCGACGCCCGTATCAAAGACATGGACCTCGCCGGCGTGTGGGCATCCCTCTGCTTCCCGTCGATGGTCGCAGGCTTCGCCGGGGCCCGCTTCTCCGAGGCGAAGGATCCGGAACTCGGCCACGCCGCGATGCGCGGATGGAACGACTGGCACGTCGAGGAGTGGGCCGGGTCCTATCCCGAGCGGATCATCCCGCTCTGCGTCACCTGGCTGAAGGACATCTCGCTCGCCGTGGCCGAGGTCGAACGGAACGCTGCGCGCGGCGTGCGGGCGCTGAGCTTCCCGGAGATCCCCGAGAAGCTCGGGCTGCCCAGCATCCACACCGGCTACTGGGATCCGCTGTTCGCCGCGTGCCAGGACACCGGCACCGTGCTCAACCTCCACGTGGGCTCGGCGTCGTCGATCGTCGGAGGATCGAGCGATGCGCCCTTCGAGGTGATCACCGCGCTCTTCTTCGTCGGCTCCACCATTGCGACGACCGACTGGCTCTTCTCGAAGGTTCCGGTCCGGTTCCCGGATCTCAAGATCGCGATCTCCGAGGGAGGCATCGGATGGGTGCCGGCGCTGATGGACCGCATCGAGCACTGCTTCCGCTACAAAGAGTTCACGGGCGGTTGGACCGACGAGGCGCTCCACCCGAACGACGTGCTGCGTCGCAACTTCTGGTTCTGCGCACTCGACGACACCGCCGGCTTCGAGCTCATCGACCGGATCGGCGTCGAGCGCGTGATGGTCGAGTGCGACTACCCGCACACCGACTCGACGTGGCCGGACACGCAGCTGTACCTCGAGAAGCAACTCGGCTACCTGCCGCCACCAACCATCGAACGGCTCACGTGGCGAAATGCCGCCGAGCTCTACGGATACGAGCTCCCCGAGCGCGCCCGAAGCGGCTCATGGCACCGTGAGGTCGCCTCCTGAGCGAACGGGGACGCAGCGGTCGAGGTCCGTCACGTCCGGCACGCCCATGAGCGCCAACGTGCGGTCGAGCTCGGAGCGGAAGATCTCCAGCACCCTGGCCACGCCCGGCTCGCCTCCGGCTCCGAGGGCCATACCGTCCGCTCGTCCTCGGCTCCCCCTTCGATGAAGTCGGCGACGACGAGCCGAGGTAGGCGAATGCGCGCCTTCCGGGCGACGTCGGCAACCGTGATCAGCCGAACCACAGCTCAGCCCGCCGGGTGATCGGCGGCCGACGTCACCGGGGTCGGAACATCGACGATGGCCATGCGCACGGTGCCCCTGGGGGGCGGCGGTTCGTCTACGGCAGGTAGCGGCGTGACGGTCCCCACGTCGCCCGCAGCTGCTGCGCGGCCGGCAACGAACCCGAGCGTGAACGCGGACGATATGTGGATGCCGCCGAGTCCGAGGCACGGGTTCACGCCTCCCGCGGTGTCCCCGGCGGCGTACAGCCCCGGCACGACTGCGCCGAAGACGTCGACAACGGCCATGGTGTCGGTGGTTCGAAATCCTCCGGCAGGGAAGTTGACGCCGATGAGCATCGGCGAGGCCCAAAACGGCCCGTCGACGATCCCCCGGCGATCCGCGGGAAGCACTACGCGCCCGTGGAGCGGGTCGCGCGCCGCGCCCGACCGCAGCAGAGCGTTCCACCCGTCTACGGTGCGCACCAACGGGAGCGGGGCGACGTCGATGGCCTCCGCTAGGGCAGCGAGCGTGGGCGCCGACACGGCAGCACCCGGCATCTGGTCGACAAGATGGCGCTTGTTCTCGGCCGTCGTGTGATCGAAGACGTAGAACGCGGTGCGATGGGGCTGCGCCAACAGTGCGGCGACGCGGTCGTCGTACGGCCCCGCCTCGTCGTGGAACCGCACGCCGGCGATGTTCACCGCGATCGAGTCCTCCACAAGTGCGGAACCGACGATGACGAGTGGCTGCACCATCGTCATGTTGATCAGGTCGCCTCCGACGGCCTGACCCATCACATGCCCGTCGCCCCTGCAGGTCGGCACGCCGAGGTAGGGCGTGGTGGCGAGGTGCTCGGGTTGGTAGCGGCGCCGGAGCTCGATCCCGGCCTGGTAGCCACCGGTCGCGAGGACGACAGCACGGGCATGGAAGCGACTCGGCCCGTCGGGCGTCTCGACGTCGATCCCCGTGACGATCCCGTCGGCAACGACGAGGCGACGTCCGCGATGGCGGTGTCGGACCTCGACGCCGCACTCGGCGAACGCCGCCACGAAAGCACGCTGGAGCGAGAACGTGTCCGCGAGGTCCACCATGCGGTGCGCGGTGTGCTGTGTGGGCCGCTCGATGAAGCGGTTGAATGCGACCCCGCGCTCGCGCAGGTAGCGGTACGTGTCGGCGGAACCCTCTATGAATCGCCGCGTCAGGACCTCGTCCCAGACGATGCCGTAGCGCTCGCGTTGGCGTGCCACCTCTGCCGCCGCATCTTCGAAGAAGCGTTCCACGCTGTCGCGCACTCCGGCACGGTCTTGCATGTCGAACCCGCTGAATGCGAGGTACCCCGTCGACCAGATCGCGTTGCCGCCGATCTCGTCGAGCGCTTCCAACACCACGACCCGTGCTCCCGACTCGGCGGCCGCCACGGCCGCGGCCATGCCTCCAGGGCCGGCGCCGACCACCACGACATCGAAGTCGGCTGTGGAGGGCCGGACCGGTCTGCTCACACCGAGCCCGGCTGCAGACGCTCGAACAGGACGGGGTAGGAGCCCCAGTTCGGTCGCACTGTGTGCGGATCGCGGTGCGGAGGGTTGGCCGGGTCGCGCCGTGCGCCCTGCTGCAGCACGGCTTGCGCCATGACGGTGATCGCGCCGAAGAGATGATCGCCTGACGCGCCCGGATCGGGCACCGCAGCATCCGGCGGGGTCGGTGCCAAACCCCCGGCCATCTCCATGCCCACGCAGGCGTGGAAGCCGGTGCCAAACGTGAGCCCCCAAGGCGCGCTCTCGGCCGGAATCACCCGGTACGGATCGAACACGTCCGCCCGGTCGCCGAACAGGAGCGGGTCACGGTTCGCGGCGATCAGATCGATCTCGACGAGCGCGCCTTTCGGAATCGAGATCCCACCGGCAAGGGTGAGGTCCGTCATCGCGAATCGGCGAGCCACCGGGCTCGCGGGGTGCAGGCGCAGAGACTCGTGCACGAAGCGTTGCAGGAGGAACGGGTCTTCGACGAGTCGGCTGCGGTCGCCGGGGCGCTCCTCGATCCAATCGAACACGTGATGGATGGCGTGGACGAATGCGTTCGACGTCGAGTGCGATCCCACCCACGGGTAGTACGCAACCTCGCGCAACACCACGTCGTAGCTGAGCTCCAGGCGGTCCTGGTTGTGCAGCAGCGTGAGCAGCACGTCGCGTGGGAGCGCGTCGTGGTCGATCCGCCCGCCCTCGAAAGCCTGCAGCAGCGCCTGACGGCGGTGCATCGACGGTCGGAAGAATCGTTCCTCGAAGGCCGCGAGCGCAGCGTTCCCGTCGTCGACCACCATCTGCTTGTCGCCGACTGCGTGCAGGACGTTCGAGGCCCGGGCAAGTCGGAACATCTGGTCGTACAGGATCTCGAAGTCCGCACGCTCGTCCGATCGGTCGATGCCGGCGATGTCCGTGGCGAGGCTCATCATCACGCGGCGGGCAAGCGGGATGAGGTCGGCGCTCCCGTCGGCGAGGCGCGGCGACAGCATCGACTCGACGGTGCGCGGGATGACATCGCGCTCGTAGTGGAAGAACGTGTCACGGCGGAAGAGGCGGTTCTCGAGGCGCCGTCGGGCCGTGTGGTCGCTGCCGTGGAGGTTGACGATCACGTGCTCCATCAGTGCACGGCCCTCGTCGTAGAGACCCTGGCGGAGCTCGCGATGGCGGAACGCGTCACGGGCGTCCGCCCACGTGCGCAGCGTGACGGTGTTCGATGCGTCACCCATGAAAGCCTCCCCCTCCACCGGCCCCGGTGCGGCTCCCTGGGGAGTGCCCGACAACGCCGTCAGTCGGCCAGCGAACCTACCAGCGGCCTCGGTCCCGTCCACTTCGCGGAGCGCTCGGTAAGGTCTCTCCACCGCGCCGGGCTGGTCGGTGACGGCCACCTCGTCGGACGAGGCACCGCCGATATCGTGGATCGCGCAGCGCGACCTCGCCTCCGGCTCGATCGCGTCGTACCTGTCGTCACTGGGCGACGTCGTAGGTCCGCTCGAGCACCCGGATCATCCGCACCACCGTGTCGTGGATCGGTACGGCGATGCCGTGCTCGTGGCCGCGCCGGGCGACCTCCCCCGCCATCGCGTCGATCTCGGTGCGCCGACCCGTGACGATGTCGGTGCACATCGAGGTCAGGTGCGCACCGGTTCCCTCGTACGTGTGCACCGCGTGCCGCCACGCAGCATCGACGTCGAGCACCACGCCCTCCGCGACGCTCACTGCAACGACTTCGTCGAACATGTCCCGCACCAGCGCTCGGGCCTCGGGCTGCGCCCACACGTCGCCTACGGCTCGGCGCAGGACTGCACTCGCAGGTCCCATCACGGCAAGAGCGAGCTTTCCCCAGATGTCGCGGTCGGCATCGGCTTTGGACTCTGTCGACATCCCCGCGGCGGTCAAACGTCGGGCGACGTGCGCGGCGCGGTCGAGCGCAGCAGCAGGATCGGTGACCCGCGGCGGGCCGATGTGCGAGATCGACGCGTTCGCCGCAGTGCTTGCCGACACCGTGATGCGACCGGGCTCCTCGCGTCGGGCGCCGACCGTCGTCACGCCGGGCAGTGACCGCTCCACACCGAACGTCGCCGCCATCGTGATCTCGTTGCCGAGGCCGTTCTGCAAGGAGATCGCCAGACCGTCGGGCGCGAGGAGGTGAGCAGTGGCCTCGGAGGCCGCCGCCGTGTCGAATGACTTCGTCAGCATGATCAGTGCATCGACAGAGCCGCCTGCCAGCGACGCCGGATCCGCAGTTGCCTCCGGGTAGGCACGGAACCACGAGCCGTCGGGACGATCGACCTTCAGTCCCGCGATCGTGATTGCGTCGATGTGCGGACGGGTCCGACCGATCAGCACGACGTCCTCACCGGCGTGGGCGAGCTGTGCGGCGAAGGCCGAGCCCATGCCTCCGGCCCCCACGATCGCGAACCGCATCAGCGGACCCCTCCGATCGCATGGTGCATGGCGGCCATGGTAGTGAGCGACTGCTAATGCAACGTCGTGGTCCGGCTAGCGACGCCAGGCGCGCCTCGCTACGATCGCCCGGGTCAGGCGGGTCGCCGCCGATCTCAAGAGGGGCCTCATGTCCATCGTCACCGAACTCCCCAATGACCTTTCGAGCCTTCGGGAGACCGACCCGAAGTTCCGGATCGCGGCAGCGCGGCGCATCCTGCACCGCGAGGGCCTCGACAGCCAGATCGGCGGCCACGTCAGCCTCCGCGTCCCGGGGGAGGAGGCGTTCTACGTCACCCCGTACCAGTACTTCGACGAGACGCTTCCCGAGCATGTGAGCAAAGTCGGCTTCGACCTGAAGGTGCTCGAGCCCGGAACGCTCGGTGCGTCACCGGGCATCAACTTCCACGCCGACGTGTACAAGGCACGGCCGGACGTGAACTGCGTGATCCACGCGCACTCGTTCTGGGTGTCCGTCCTCACCACCACCGGCGTTCCGTTCGGCGTGTACTACGACTACGCGGCGCTGCTGCTCGACGGCGTGGCCGCCTGGAAGGACGACCCGACGCTCACCCCAGACGTCGAGGGTCCGATGATTGCGGCGACGCTCGGCGACAACCGGGCGATGCTGATGGGTCATCACGGTTCCGTGAATGCGGCCGACACGCTCGAGAACGCCGTCATCGAGCTCCTGGTGCTCGAGCTATGCGCCCACTACCAGGTGGAGGCGATGAAGGTCGGCGGCAAACCGCTTGACGACGCATCGGCACGGTCGTACCGGGACGCGTATCTGAAGTACGCGTTCCGTCAACAGATGTGGGATGCCAACTACCGCCGTCTGCGCAAGAGCGATCCCGACTTGTTCGCGCTCGTCGACTGAACCTCGGTCGACACCGAGTTGCTACCTGCGGGACGGTCGCCGGCCATTGCTGCGATCCGCGCCGAGAGGCGCGGCGCGCCGGTTCCGGTCTGCAACCGCAGGAGCTCGGGGTCCGTGTTCCAGAGTGCATCGACCTCGTCGGCGCCGATGCGGTCAACGAGCACCTGCATGGCGATGTCGTGGCGCACGTACTCCACCGCCACGAGCACGACAGCTGGGTCGTCGCAGAACGTGCCCCACATGTCGTCGCCGAGCGAACCGGCGATGAGAACGGCAGCGCGGTCCGCAGCCACGACGAGCAGTTGCGCTCCGACGCGCTCGAGCACGACCGCCGGTTCGGAGAAGCGGTGCGGATAGGAGTGTCCGACCGGATGATCGTCCGGGCCGAAGCTGATCACCGAGGCGTGCACCCCTCGGCGCACGGCATCGCGCAGCAGTGGCTTGAGCGCCTCGCGTTCGTCGGGCCACACCGACAGGAAGAGGTCTTCGCGCGCCCCGGCGACGAGGTCGCTCGCCCGCTTCATCACGGACTCCCGATCGGGGAGGTGGTGGACGAGGTGGGCGACCGGGGGTGTCGCGATCGCCGGAAGGGTCGTCGAAAGCGCATCGAGCTGAGCCGTGAGGTCCCGCTTCAACCGCGACAGGAGCGAGTCCGGCGGAAGGGCGATGTATGCGGTCGTCTCGGCGGTTCGGACTTCGAAGGCGGCGCCGCGCGCGACGAGTTTGGCGAGCGTCTCGTAAACGGTACTTCGCGGCACGCCCGATCGCTTCGCCGCCTCATAGCCGTTGAGCGGCCCGCCGGCGGCGACGAGCGCCACGTAGGCCTTCGCCTCATAGCCGGACATGCCGATTGCCTGAAGCTGCTCGATAACCCCAGCCTGTTCCACGGCCGCATCGTAACGGGGATGCTGATGCGGTAGTCGTCAGCGTTCTCGACACGCACGGCTCCGAGCGGCGAAGATCGCTGCATGAGACGGGCCTTGGTCACAGGAGCGGCATCCGGGATCGGCGCGCAGACCTGCGAGACGCTGCGCTTTGCCGGTTGGGACGTGGTCGCGGCCGATCGCACCCCGGGCGACGGCATCGTCGCTCTGGAGGTGACGTCGGAGCCGAACTGGGATGCCGTCGTCGCTGCGGCCTGGCCGCTCGACGCACTGGTCAACTGTGCAGGCGTGCGCAGCCGCGCACCGATCCCCGAACTGTCCCTCGTGGAGTTCGACCGGCTGCTGGACATCCTCGTGTCTGGTTCGTTCCTCGGCATCAAGAGCGTGGCTTCCCGCTGGAAGCAGGAGGGCCGTGGTGGCGCCATCGTGAACATCGCATCCGTGGTCTCCACTCATGCGGTGAGCGGGCAGGCGCACTACGTTGCGGCAAAGGCGGGAGTGGCCGGCCTCACGCGCGCCTCTGCCGTCGAGCTCGCGACCGACGGCATCCGCGTGAACGCGATCGCGCCCGGCGTGATCCGCACACCGATGACCGCAGATCGTCTCGGCGATCCCGAGCAGCTCGCCTGGCTGCAGAACCGCGTGCCCATGGCGCGCGTAGGCGAGGCGCGGGAGATCGCGGACGCGGTCGAGTTCCTGCTCTCCGACCGGGCCTCGTACATCACCGGTGTGGTGCTGCCGGTGGATGGCGGCTGGACGGCGAGCTGACATGGCCAACGACAACGTTTGGAGCGACGCACCCGAGGTCGTACGTGTACACATGGATGCCGTCCGTTGCGGGGATCCCGCGGCGATGGCTGCGGACTACGCGCACGACGCCGTATTGGAGCGACCGGAAGGGTCGATCGTCGGCAGGGAGGCGATCGAGGAGTACTTCCGTGGGGTCCCGGCGCGCCTTGCCGGCGGCCGCGTCATGTTCGAGTCCGTCGACGTGCACGAGGACGATCACGTGACCTTCCATTGGCGAATCGTGGGTGGCCCGGCGGATGGTAGGGCGGGAGCCGACACGGTCGTGCTCCGGGACGGGCGGATCGCACACCAGCGCGTGCAGCTCCACGGTCCGGACTTCTGAACGTGGCTCGCATCGTGTCCCTTGCCGCCGGCACCGTACTGCCGCTCGGCCCGGAGGCAATTATCGACGTGGCCGCCGCATCCGGGTATCGGCATGTCGGGCTCCGCCTCGACCCCAGTGCACAACCGCGAGGCGGATGGTCGGTTCTCCACGAACGGGCCGTTGCGGCCGGTGTCACGATCTTCGACGTCGAGGTCGTCCGTCTCGGCGTCACGCCGGCGCGCGAGATCGATGCGCTCGTCGACGCAGCCTGCGAGCTCGGCGCGACCTGGCTCCTCACCGTCAGCCAGGACGACGACGTCGCCAGGACGGTCGCCGGGCTCGAGGGGATGGTCGCACGCTGC
>JAYTFI010000185.1:0-2955 GCA_043734485.1 Acidimicrobiales bacterium
CGACAGAGGACGTTGCACCGTGAGCGGCGCACGTCCGGGGCCCTATGACGCAGAGTTCGGACGCGACGGGACAATTTCCTTGGTCCCGCTGGTTCGAGCCACCGACAACAAGCGGCCGAAGCCCCAGGCCTCCACTCGCGTGGTTGTTGCGCCCCGCGCTCGTAGGAGCCCCAAGCGCAACTGGGCCGAGATCAAACTTGGCACGGTCCTGACCGGCCCACCCGGTCTCGGCGATGTTGTGATGGGCAAGGGCGGCCTGCTCTCCGATGGGCGTACGCCCAACCAGGCCTTCACTGACGCCGGTATTGCCAACAACGCGTGAATGAATCTGAGGCTCCCGGACGGCCGCATTCTTGGTACCGCATACGACAACGGCGACTTCGACTGACGTCGCCGACATCGCTGCTGGTGTTTCGTCGGGTTACGTAAGCAACGAATGGTACGAGGACGACGGACTGGTCCTCCCCGCACCTCCCCCGTAAGGCATCGGCGTCAGGCTGGTCCAGCGTTGCGCTGGGGTGGCTGGAGCGGCGTCGCCACGATGCTCCGCTGGTACGAGTCCCGGCTACCCGGCGACGACGAGTTGGCCGCCGGTCGTCTCGCCGAGGCCAACTCGGCACGAGTAGCTCGGTGACGCCCGTCCGACCCGCTCAGGAAGCGTCTGGGCGGCCACCGGAGGTCCCGTCACTCCTCTCCGTCCCACCCCGCACGTATCGTGTGCTCATGGTCGTCCGTGTCGAGGTAAAGCCTGCGCTGCTCGCGTGGGCGCGCGAGCGGGCTCGCCTCGACCACGAACACCTCCTCACCAAGTTCCCGAAGCTGTCCGAGTGGGAAATCGGCGAATCGCAGCCGACCATCAAGCAGCTGGAGAAGTACGCCGAAGCCACGCACACCTCGCTCGGGTTCCTGCTGTTGCAGCGCCCACCAACCGAGGGGGTGCCGATTCCCGACTTCCGGACCATAGGAGACCATGCCATGACGCGCCCGAGCGCCGACTTGCTCGACACGGTCTACAGCTGCCAACAACGGCAGGAGTGGTACCGCGACTTTGCCCGGTCCACCCGCGAGGACCGGATTCCGTTCGTCGGCTCGCTGCGCCCCGACGCCGACATCGTGTCGGCCGCGGCCACGATCCGCGACGCGCTCGACTTCGACCTCGACCATCGGCGCACGATCAGCACGTGGGCGGCCGCGCTCGACCACCTGCGCGACAAGGCCGAGTCCATCGGCGTGCTCGTGATGATCAACGGTGTCGTCGGGAGCAACACGCACCGGAAGCTCGACCCCGAGGAGTTCCGTGGGTTCGCGTTGGCCGACGACCTCGCTCCGGTCGTGTTCGTCAACGGCGCCGACACCAAGGCCGCGCAGATCTTCACGCTCGCACACGAGCTGGCTCACGTATGGCTGGGCGAATCGGCGTTGTCGGACGCAGATCTCGGTTCCCGACCTGACAACCCGGTCGAGAGGTGGTGCAATCAGGTCGCCGCAGAGCTTCTGGTGCCGTTGGCATCGCTCCGGGACGAGCTCGGCGACACCACCGACCTGACCCGTGAGCTAGAGCGCCTGGCCCGACTCTTCAAGGTGAGCACGCTAGTCGTGCTGAGAAGGGTCTTCGACGCGGGTCGCCTCAGTTGGACTGCCTACCGCTCGGCCTACCTGGCCGAGCGCGACCGTGTGCTCGGGTTGGCCGCGGCTGGCGGCGGATCGGGCGGCAACTTCTACAACACGACGCCAGTGCGGGTGAGCAAGCGCTTCGCCCGAGCACTGATCGTCAGCACGTGGGAGGGGCAGACGCTCTACCGCGACGCGGCCCGCCTGCTGGGCTTCAAGAAGCTGACTACTCTTGACGAGCTCGGCCACAGCCTTGGGGTCGACTAGTGGCGTATTTGCTCGACGCCAACGCGTTCATCGAGGCGAAGAAACGGTGGTACGGGTTCGACTTCTGCCCTGCGTACTGGGACTGGCTCGACGCGGCTCACGCGGCAGGCACCGTCTTCAGCATCGAACGCGTCGCCGACGAGATCCTCGCTGGCGACGACGAGCTTTCCGAGTGGGCACGCGGCCGGCCGGACTCGTTCTTCTTGCGTCCCGATGGCCAGGTGCTCGCGAGCCTCAGTCGGCTCAGCGCCTGGGTCACCGGTGGTCAGTACGACCAGTCGGCGGTCGCCACCTTCCTGGACGTCGCCGACTCGTACCTCGTCGCCCACGCGCACGCCTACGGGCACACCGTCGTGACCCATGAGAAGGTTGCCAACTCCCGCCGAAACGTCAAGATCCCGAACGCCTGTGCCGAGATGAACGTGAAGTACCTGACGCCGTTCGAGATGCTTCGGATCGAGCGTGCCCGGTTCGTGGTCGGCGCTACGCCCTGAGTGTGTGCTTGGCCTGGCGCCAGAGCGATGGCCCACGGCTCGCAGTCCCGATCGTCAGTCGAACAGCCGTGCCGCTGCCGGCTCGGAAGCAACAACTCGAAAGGGAGCCAGTGGATAGCCATCGGGCAGGACGAACGCGCCGCAGTCTGCAAGGTCGGACTGACTGATCAGTGGCCCGTCGCAGACCGCCTCGAGGAGATCGGCTTGAGCAGCCTCCAGGTCGATGAGCAGCCCGAGCACGTTGAGGATGTCGAGGAGATCCGTCGTGTACTCGGGAAGCCAGCGATCGGGTCGGACCTTTTCGAGCTTCGAAGGCGGTCTCTTGTCGCCCATCAGCGGGCGCTCGCGGTTCGCTCGGCGATAGCTGAACCACTGAGTGAGTACGTTCATCCCCGAGACGTTGTAATCCCACATCGCAGGCGTGACGTTCTCGACAAAGCCATTCCCGACGAGCAAGCGATGCTTGACCGGGTCGTAGCCGAGCGAGTCCGCCATCTCGCCGGAACGAGTGGAGATTGCGCCGTCGGCAGGAACCTTCGGCGCCCGGTCTGCGGGTAGCCGTGGGCGGCTTGCAGGGCGGCCA
>JAYTFI010000186.1:0-1758 GCA_043734485.1 Acidimicrobiales bacterium
GTGAACACTCCTCGCGGCTGCTTCCGTGCGGCGGCGAGCACAAGAGCCGAGATGGCCAGTGAGCGCTTGGCACCACGAAGCACGTCGATGTGCGACCACGCCGAGTCGAGGAACTCCCGGTCCGCCGCTGTGAAGTACAGGCCGTCGAAGGTCGTCTGGATGAAGTCGCGACCATCCAGTGACGGACCGACGATCCGAGCCACCTCCGTGTCCGAGAGCTTCGTCCGCTGGTTGGCGACGGCAGCGCTGGCGATCACACTGGGAAACGCGAGGAAGTCGTTCGAGGTGACCTGGTAGCCGAGGCACTTGAGGGTGTACGACACCACTCCACTCCCGCTGAAGGCGTCGAGGGCGGTCGACCCGCCCAGCTCAGCGAAAAGCTCGGCGAGATGGGGCACCAGCCGATACTTCGACCCCATGTAGCGCAGGCGCGGGAAGCTCGATACGCGCCGCAGCACCTCATCCATGGAACTCGGAGGCGCAGCGGATCCCACGTCCCACAACGTAGGCGAGTTGGCGGGGTTGCCGGCGGACTGACGGTGTACGGATCGGCTGTTCATGAGCATCTCCTTCGGAGGGGCGCAGGACGTGGCCGAATGGGCGAGGCGATGACCGTCGGTCCCGCATCTCCGAGTGTGCACGCGGGGTGTGTCACAGATCCTCGATGTCGAAGCGAGCGCCGCTCGAGGCTGAGTTCGTCCTGGCAGTGGGCTTCGACGACCAGGCCGTTCATCGGGGATCTTGGGACGATCGTGCAACCAGGGGCCGGACGATCGTGCAACCGGAGCGGGTGACGTCGCCGCGAACGCTCATCCCGCCACAAGCCCGGAATAGAGCGCGACGGCAATCCACGCGACGGGCCCACCGACGCTGAAGGATGGTGTCGAGACAAGCCAAGGTCCAGCCGGTTACGTCTTCGCCGTCGCTGACAATGCGTTCTGCTGCTGGAGCACGACCACGTCGAGCGAAACGTCCGCTTCCTCTCCGGGCTCGACACGGAGTACTGCTGGCGCTGCATGAGGGGTGTGACACCGAGCCCGGAGCGAGTGGCCATCGAGCTCGGGCCGACGGATGTTGCAGATATCGACGATGCGTGCTCGAACGCTGTTGCGATTCATGCGATCGCGAGGTGGCTGACGCCTACCGGAGGTCTCGCCAGCGCCAGGCCGCGTTGGCGACGAGGAGTTCGGGATCACCGGTCCACAGTGTCGCATCGTGAGCGATGGCCGTTGCGGCGGCGAACGCATCGGCGTAGGCCATCGGTGTGTTGCCTTGATCCGGGCCGCCTCGATGATGCGGGACTCGCCGGGCACTTCGGGAGAGACGACGTCGCGTAGATCCCGAAGCGTCGACGAGGCCGCTTCCTCGCCGGCAGCGCGCCGGATCACGTAGAACACCTCGCCGAGGTTGATCCAACTCATGAGCGGACGCTCGGCGACGAGCAGTTCAGCGACGTGACCGGCAGCTGGGTGGACGTCTTCGAGGTACCGGATGATCGCCCAGGAATCGAGGACGACCGTCATCGTTCACGGGCCCGATCGGCACCGCGCTCCGCTTCGAGGATGTCGACGAGGCGCGCGCGGGCGAATCGGCCTCGCAATGGCGGGCGCTGATGGGTGGGGCGCAAAGCGACGTGGTCGTCGTGGCGCCAAAAGCTCACTTCGTCGCCAGGTTCGATCCCGAGTTCGTCACGCAAGTCCTTGGGAATGACGACCTGGCCCTTCGAACCGACACGATGAGTCATACCGAGCAGTATAA
>JAYTFI010000187.1:0-1774 GCA_043734485.1 Acidimicrobiales bacterium
AGCCGGCGCATCGTTTCGAGCATGGCCTGACCGGCGCGGAGGTTCTGCTGGATGGGCGAGATGAACGAGCCGTCGCCACTGTTGGTGCGAGCGGCGATCTGAAAGCGGCCACCCGGCATCTGTTCCATCACGATCGTCTCGATGTACGAGGCCCGCAACGCCCCGTTGGCTTCATCGGAGTTTCTCCGGTACGTCGGGATCAGCCGTTGGAGTCGCGCGTCATCCATGGACGACATCTTGCCCCCAAGCGACTCGCGAGCTGTGCACTTGCCTGATCAGATGCGGGTGAGGACGCGCTTCGAGATCAGAAATCCGACACCGGACCGGTTCTTGCATCGCACGCCGGTGGTGGCCGATGTGCAGGTGAACGGGCCCCGCTTCCAGGTAGTGCCGTACTTCAAGACCCGCGCCTCCGGGGACATCAGCGTGTCGCCTGCGCATGACCCGATCGACGCCCTGCCCGTCGAGGAGAGCGTCCCCCTGGCTTCCCAGTCGAGGTCGCAGTCTTTCGGTGTCGGGGGCAGCTGGCCGAGATAGCCGGAGACCTCGCACGAGAGGAACGGCTTCCCTTCGAGCTCGCCGTCGTCGTAGATGCAGGCGATGCCCTTGCTGGGTGTCTGGAACGTATCGAGTTCGGCCCGGGCCGGCCCGTTCGTCAGCACAACGAGAGCCGACGCGGCGGTGATCAGAGCGAGGAGTCGACGCATCGCGGCAGTCTTTCGTGAATTGGACGCGGAGGGCGGATCTTCTTTATGCGCTGCGGCCCTACTGGGCCGGCGTAGCCAGGAGGTTCTGAAGACCGGCCACGAGCTCATACGACCGGATGCGATCGGCGGGGTCGTGCAACATCGTCGTGATCATCATTTCATCGACGTCGACCCGTTCCTGAAGGGCCGCGAGCCGAGCCCCGACGGTCTGTGGGCTGCCGATGACGGAGTCAGCGTTTCGTGACTCGACCGCCTGTCGCTCGGCCGGCGAGTACTCGTGCGCGGCAGCCTCTTCGGGGCTCGGGAACAGACCGGGCCGGCCCTGACGGAGCCGCACGAACGCCAAGCCGCCAGGGGCCGCGAGCCACCGGGCCTCTTCGTCGGTGTCGGCACAGACGACGGAGACGCCGATGAGCGCGTAGGGCCGATCCAGGTGTTCCGATGGCCGGAAGGAGTGTCGGTAGACGGCCAGCGCGGCTTCGGTGTTGGCCGCGCTGAAGTGGTGGGCGAAGGAGAACGGCAGTCCGAGCAGGCCGGCCACCCGTGCGCTGTAGTCGCTGGAGCCGAGGAGCCACATGCTGGGCATGTTCCCGGCTGCCGGGACGGCCGCGATGTGGCGATAGGGATGACCAGCGGGAAACTCGCCGGTGAAGTAGTGGACGAGGTCGCTGAACTGGTCGAGGAAGTCGTCGGGTCGCTCGGAGAGCTCGCGGCGCAGTGCTCGGGCGGTAAGCGGGTCGGTGCCAGGTGCGCGGCCGACGCCGAGGTCGATTCGGCCGGGGTGCAATGCCTCGAGCATGCCGAACTGCTCGGCGATGGCAAGCGACGAGTGGTTCGGCAGCATCACGCCGCCGGAGCCGATGCGCATCTGGGTGGTCACGCTCGCGAGGTGGCCGATGAGCACGGCCGGGGACGAACTGGCGATGCCCGGCATGTTGTGGTGCTCGGCGACCCAGTAGCGAAGGTACCCGAGCCCATCGACCCGGCGGGCCAGTTCGAGGGAGTTGCGCAGTGCAGCCCCCGACGTCGAACCTGATGACACGGGAACGAGGTCGAGGATGGAGAAC
>JAYTFI010000188.1:0-2393 GCA_043734485.1 Acidimicrobiales bacterium
CCGCTTGGCGAGTAGGAACACCGCCGCGAGCATTGCCGCCGGCTGGTAGTCGGACGCCAGAGTGGTGCAGAGATTCTCGCGTACGAGTGATTCCGCCGACACGTTGCCCGAGTGCGACCCGCCGCGCAGCACGTTCGGTGCGCCCATCACCGATGGCAGGCCGAACTCACGGGCTGCGCGCGCGGCTTCGAGCGTGGTCGGGAACTCGGCAACCTCGGCCGGCCATGTTCTGGCCTCGGCAATGTCGTCTCGCGTCGTCGGGTCGTGGGCGACGATGCGGAGACGGCTGGCGATTGCCTCGGACCGGAGCCACGCAAGGCCGTGCTCCCGGTTGTGGGCCATGGACTCACGCAACGCCATCCGCTCGGCGAGGGCTTCGTCGACATCGCGGCCCGCGTACTTCGGGCTCGTCGCCATCCCCTTGCGGACGAACTCGATGTCTCGGTACTGGCCCTGGCCGGGAGTGTGATCCTCGAACGACACGAGCGGCGCAGGATCGAGAGGGTCGGGCTTCGCCGCGAACCGTTCGCACAGCGCGAGGTGACCCGACGGATCGCGTGCATCGAGGCGATACAGAATCCGATGTTCGACGGTTGAGTCGTAAGCGCGCCTACGGTCCTGCACCGCGTCGGCGAGACGATGCGCAAGGTCGACCGTGCGGGCATAGTGCGGGTCATCCTCGAAGCCGATGCCGTGGAAGACCGTCGTGATGCCGGCCGATCGCATGCGGGCCTCGAAGGAGCGGAGCGCGAATGCCTCGGGCAGCATGACGCCCGGACGCGGGTTGATCTCCTTCTCCAACCCGTCGCTGTGAGAGTCGATGAGGCCGGGAAGACAGAACGCACCGCTCCCGTCGATCGAACCCGGCGGGCGCGTGCCGTTCGACTCGATCGAGGCGATGCGGCCGTCTTCGATGATGATCGTCGCATCCTCGAGGATGCGGTCCGGAAGGACGGCGCGAACGCCATGGACCGCGAGCGCGCGTGGCGGCTTGAACGCGTCGTCGTCCATAGGCAACGCAAGGTCGTTCGCGGCGGTGGGCGGGGTCTTCGGTGAAGTTCGTTCGGTCACGACGACGAGTGGACCATGCCCACCTTTCCGCCTGCCGTCGCGAAGGCGTCACGCAGGCCAACGCCGATGAACTTCTCGAAAGAGGTCCTGGGCTTCCCTGCTACGAGGCCCGTTGCGCCACACGATCGTCGGTGAGCATCCCGGTGAGCATCCCGGTGAGCATCTCTGCGCGGAACCGTTCGATCGTGGCCGCACTGACGCCCTGGCCGGCAAGGAACGCCTCGACCGAGCCGTGGCGTGCGTCGAAGCGCTCGAGGAACAGTCGCATGGTGCGAGCCGGCGATTGCAGGAAGTGGGCCGGCATCTGCAGCATCATCGCCGCCGTCTCCGGATCGTTGGCCACCACCCATGCCTTCATGGCGTCCATAGCCCCGTCGGTCAGGGCGTAGTCGATGACGATGTCGCTGTCGGCCACGCCCAGCAGACGCAACACGAGCGCCCCGAGCACGCCGGTGCGATCCTTGCCGGCGGCGCAGTGGAAGACGGCGGGCAGGGGGGCATCACCGGACAGGAGAGCGATGGCACGGGCCAGTGCTCGGCCGCCCACTTCGGTCATCTCGAGGTAGCGGTCGGCCATGGCCGCAGCAAGGTCGTCGCCGTCGCCGAACGCAGTCGGCTCCCACAGTTCGGTGAGGACGGGGCAGCGGTGGAACTCGACGCTCATGGCCGCAAGCGGGAAGAAGCCGCGGCTCTCCAGCTCACCGTCGGTGCGCAGATCGATGACGGAGCGCAGACCAAGGCCCCGCAGTGTGGTGAGGTCGGCAGGAGTCAGGGCATGCAGCCCGTCGGCCCGGTAGAGCCGGCCGGTACGGACGGTCTGCCCATAGGCCGTGGCGTATCCGCCGAGATCGCGGAAATTGAAGCTGCGCTCGAGGGGGACCCGGCGCGCGTCGAGCAGCGAAAGTGTCATGTCCAGAACCTACGGACCGGCCACGGGTCTCAGCCGTCGCTGAAGTGAACGCTCGACGACCTCGCGGTGAATGCTCGACGGGGTTCAGCTCTGGTGCGGCGCATGTCACGTCCTGCGCTCGTAGCGGTAGCCGAGGCCGCGGATCGTCGTGATGCGCTCAGGAGTCGAACGGTCGCGTTCCACCCGGCTGCGCAGGCGCTTGATGTGGACGTCGAGCGTCTTCGTGTCACCGGGATAGTCGTGGCCCCACACACCGTCGATTAGCTGCTCTCTGGTCACCACCCGGCCTGCATTCTCCATGAGCATCCGCAGCAAGTCGAACTCCTTCAGCGGAAGCGCCACGACGTCACCCTCTACGCGCACCTCATGGCTGGCCGGATCGAGGCGGACGCCACCCCGTTCGATGGCCGCC
>JAYTFI010000189.1:0-4645 GCA_043734485.1 Acidimicrobiales bacterium
GGGGTGGCGTTTGGGAGGGTGTCGTTTCGGGGGGCGCGAGCGGTGCGGGATGGCGGGCCTGGAGCGAGGTGTTCGGCGGTTTCGTCGCCACACGTGGGCAACGCAGACGGGTACAACAGCACCGCATCGTCGGCGAACGTGAGCTGCTGCGGCCACTGCCTCCGGTGGTGTCACGTGCTGGTGCCGCGTTGCGGGCGGACGTCACCGCCGACGGGGCCCGCGTCTGGAACATGGCCGAGCGGACGGTGTCCAACGACAGCCTCCCGGCCCGTATCGTCGCCGTCGCAGCGTTCCTCGGCGCGTTCGTGCTTCTCGTCGGTTCCCGCCGCATCGTGTTCGGACGCCTGCCCGCGGTCGGGCAGTTCGCTCCGCTTCCGTCGGTGCACACGCTGTGGGGGCTTGCGCTGGGCGGCTGGCGCGATGTCGGCGTCGGTCTGACTGCGCCAGCTCCGCCTGCGCTCTGGCTGCTGTCGATCCTCGGGACGGCGTTCCTGGGCGCAACCGGGCTCCTGCGCACCGTCCTTACCGTTGGCATGCTGCCCATCGGCCTTGCCGGCATGTGGCAGCTGGCAGGTACGACCGCACGGCTCGGCTCGCGTGACGAATCGACCCGCGGACCAGGCCGACACGGCAACGCGGTTCGTGTTGCGCAGGTCACGGCCACATTCGCCTACGGGGTCATCCCCCTCGGATACGACGCCATCGGGCGAGGCCGTCTCGACGGTTGCATTGCGATCGGCCTGACACCCTGGCTGGTTCGTGGGCTGCTCCGGGCGATCGAAGCGGAGGCCCACGGCGACCAGCGCAACGCTTCGGATCGACGTGCGGTGCTTGCGTCCCGGGCCGAGGCCGGCCGCGGCGACACCGGTCGTCAGACCCGTTCGAGGGTGGTCGGTGCGCTGCGCTTCGGCGTGCCCCTGGCCATCGCAGGCGCGCTGGCACCGGGGCTGTTGATCGGAGTCCTCCTGGCCGGGATCGGCCTCGTCCTGGGCTCCGCACTCCTGGGCCAATTCGGCGAGGTGCGGGCATTCATGCTGCGGCTCATCAGCGGCTACGTGGCCGCGCTGGTGCTGCTTGCGCCGTGGTCGGCCGATCTCCTCCGTAGCGGCAGCCATGCGGCGCTGCTCACCAGCGGCGATCAGGCCGTCACGCTGCGGGCATCCATCGCCGATCTCCTGCGCCTGCACCTCGGCCCGGTCGGGGCAACACCGTTCGGCTGGCTCCTCCTGGTCGCCGCCCTCTTCCCGCTCTTCGTCGCCGATGGCGCCCGCTTCCGCGGCGCCGTGCGGGCCTGGGCCATGGTGCTTGTGTCCGTCGCTGCGGTCTGGCTCGCGGGTCGCGGCTGGCTGGGGCTCGCCATGGCCAACCCGTTCGTTGCCCTCGCACCTGCCGGAGTCGGGATCGCGCTGGCGAGCGGCCTCGGCATCGCCGGGTTCGTGGCCGACGCCCGCGCCCGCCGATTCGGCTGGCGGCAGGTGTTCGCCGCCCTCAGCCTGATCACGATCGCGGCCGCCGCCATTCCCATCATCGCCGCGTCGCTCGGGGGACGCTGGAATCTGCCGGAGCGCGACGCCGGGCAAGCGCTGGGCTGGCTTCCGGATCAGGCCACCGCGGGCCCGTTCCGCACGGTTTGGATCGGCAGCCCGTCGGTTCTTCCTGCGGCATCGTGGCGGATCAGTTCCGACCTGGCCTTCACACTGTCCGATGACGGCCTTCCCGATGCCACTGATCAGTGGGGATCGCGTCGCACCGCGGGTGTCGACGACATCGCAACAGGTCTCTACCGGGTCCTCCAAGGACGCACCAACCGCCATGGCGCAGATCTTGCCGACTGGGGTGTGCGTTACGTCGTCCTCATCTCCCGCGCCGCGCCGCGGGCGCCTGCATATCCGCTATCGGTCGACGTGCGCCGAGGCTTCGACGATCAGCTCGATCTCCGTCAGATCGAATCCGAAGCGGGACTGACGGTCTACGAGAACACCGCATGGAGCCCGATCCGCCTCGTGGTTCCGGTACTCGTCGACAGCGGCATCCGATCGGGAACCCTGTCGCCCACCGACCTCCTGCGCTCACAGGCCGCCTTCCTCGGGCCCCGACATGGCCGTTCGTTCAAGGCACTGATCAGCGCCGACAGCGCCCTGGTGTTCCGGAGCTCGTTCGACAGCCAGTGGGAGCTGAACCTGGGAGGCCGCACCGTTGCGCCTATTCCGCTCGACAGCGGCGGCATGGCCTATGTCCCCTCGGCTACCGCGGTTGGGACGGGTGGTTCAGGGTCGGGTGCGTCTGCCGACGCAATCGTTCCGGCCACGATCGTGTACCGCGACGGCCTCGTGCATTGGGTGGTGGTGGCGCTGCAGGTGCTGCTGTGGATCGCGGCCCTCGCCGTGCTCGTCATTGCCCGCGCCTCCCGGCACACGAGCAGCGAGTCCCGCCTTGTTGCCGAGGAGCGCATCGATGCGGCGCTCGAGGTCGACAGCCACGATGACAACCGTTTCGGTGACCCGTTCCGGACGTCGTTCGATCACGACGAGACGCGGGTGTTCGGCCTGGATGCCGACTTCGACAGGCCCCCCGATACCGACGATGGCTTCGCCGTCTTCGACACCCCGATCCGAGTTGCCGAGCGTTCGGCGCGCCGTGCGCCGCGACCGTCACGGGCGTCGGGGGTCGCGGGCCGTTCGCTCGGGGCGCGCCGCCCGACTACGCCGACCGAGGTGGCCGGCGGACTTGATGTGGCCGGTGTGGGCGGCGTCGCCGATGAAGCGGATGCGGCTGCACGCCCGTCGGGCGCACGGAACGAGCTTCCCGAGGATGGAAGCCTCGCGGATGAGATGTGGGAGCGCTGGATGCGTCGCCGCGGTGGCGAACGGCCGAAAGACGACGATCGTGCCTGACCGCCGGCCCGGTCGCACGCGTCGACGGGTGCTCACGAACCGCCTGCTCGCGGTTGCGGCGATCGTGGTCACCCTCGGCGCGCTGCTCATGGCGGACCGCTTCGTCGGTCGACCCGACTCGTCACCGCCCTCGGTCTATCGGAACCGGCTCGTGGCCACGCCTGCGGACAGCGGATCATCGACATGGTTCTGCGCCGGTGGCATTGCCACGACAGGCGACGCCATCGCCGACCTCCGGGTCATCCTGGCCAACCCGTCGACCGAGCCGGCCCGGGGAACGGTCACGTTCATGGGTGAGCGGGGACAGCGCACGAGCGTGCCGATCGTCGTCCCAGCGCAGGGCCGCTCGGAGCTGACGTCGAAGGACGTCCTGCCGGTCAGCGATGTTGCCGCGCTGGTCGAGCTCAACGTCGGCGGCGTCGGCGTCGACCACCGGCTGACCCGCGGAACGCAGTCCGTCGTCGCCCCGTGCACGCCGACGGCCAGCGACACGTGGCACTTCCCACTCGGGGTCACGACGCGCGATGCCACCACCGTCATCTCGCTGTTCAACCCCTTCGCCGAGGACGCGCTGCTCGACTTCCGCTTTGCCAGCGATCGCGGCGGCGCCCGTCCGACTGCGCTCCAGGGTTTCGTGGTCCCTGCCGGTAGCGTCCGAACCGTCAATGTAGGTTCCTATGTGCGCAGACGGACAGCGGTCGCGACGACCGTCAGCGCTCGGGTCGGCCGTGTCATCGCCGATGAGGTGATCCGCTTCGATGGGTCCGGTGGGCCCCGTGGGGTCACGCTCGTCCCGGGTTCGCCGGCTGTCGGACGGGCGTGGTACTTCCCCGCCGGTCGGTCGACGAGCGTCCTCAAAGAGCGCTACGTCCTGTACAACCCTTCCGGTGCCGATGTGCAGGCGCATGTCGACGTCGTGGTCGCAGGCGGCGACATCGAACCGTTCGTGCTCGACGTCCCGGCCCGTGACGAGGTGGTGCTCGATCTCGGCGACGAAGCCCGCGTGCCCAAGAATGTGGACTACAGCGTGGCCGTGTCCACGTCGTCGAAGTCAGGCATCGTCGCGGGTCGGTTGGTCGACGCCCGCAGCACGTTCCGTCGAGGCGTCGCCGGGACCCTCGGCAGCCGCATCGCCAGCGATAGCTGGCTGATCGCGGACGCTGCGGCGTCGGCGCTCGTCGATGACCGGATCGTGGTGCTCAACCCCACCGACACTCCGGCACCGCTGATGCTGCAGACCCTCAGCAACATCGGTGCGGTCGCTGTTCACTTCCTCGGCGGACCGACCAGCGACCGTCTCGTCGTTCCCCCCGGTGGCCGACTCGACATTCGCCTGGGCGACGTGGTCGCACTCGAGGCCGGATCGATCGTCGTCACCACCGACGGCACCCCGGTCGTGGTCGAGCGCATCCGCGTTGCCGTGGCCGTATCCGGTCCGCTCACCGCCCGCGAGCCGGCGGACGGTGCCAGTGCGACGGCTCCGGTGCCGACGACGGCGGCTCCCTTGCCGACGACGGCGGCTCCGGTGTCGACGACCGCAGTGGTGTCCACAGCGGTTGCCGCGGTTTCGTCATCCGCGGCTCCCTCGACCGCGACTCCCTCGACGGCGTTGCCGCCGACCGTCAGCCCGCCGTCCGGCATACCGACCGTATCGAGCGCAGCACCGGCCGCAGTCGCCTCGGGATCCCGCTTCGGTGTGGTGCTCGGATTTGCGGTTGCACCCCCATCGACGCAGGCCCTCCCCGCCATCA
>JAYTFI010000190.1:0-4289 GCA_043734485.1 Acidimicrobiales bacterium
AGCCCGGACCACGTCGCCTCGTTCTTCGCTGGATTCGTAGGCGCACTTCCGATGTTCGCCGAGGGCGGCCAGCAGTTCGCCGACAACCTCGAACGCTTCTACGCGAGGGGCCGCGATGAGTGCCTGTACCTCAGCTATGCGATCGTTCATCCGACTGTCGACCGGGCGAAGCCTCCGCACGAACAATACGAGAAGAACCTCTACGTGAGCGTGGCCCAGGAGCGCGACGATGGCATCGTCATCAAGGGTGCGCAGATGCTCGGCACCGGCTCGGTCTTGAGCGACTACATCCTCGTGAGCTGCATCCTCCCGCTGCCGAAGGGAAGCGAGGACTACGCCATCTCCCTCGTCGTCCCGGCGAACGCACCGGGCCTGCGCATCTACTCGCGGCGCCCCTACGCCCAGGGCAACCCGGGCGGTTTCGACTACCCGCTCAGCTCCCGCTTCGACGAGACCGATTCGCTCATCGTCTTCGCCGACGTGTTCGTGCCGTGGGAGCACGTCTTCGCGTACCGCAACCTGGACGTCACCTATGGCCAGTTCAACCGGACCGCTGCGCATTCGCTCGGGAACAGCCAGGCGCAGATCCGCTTCGCGGTGAAGACCCGCTTTTACGCGGGCTTGGCCCGCCGTATGGCCGAGGGAAGCGGTGCCATCGACGACATCAAGACGAAGCAGCGCCTCGGCCACTTCGCCGGCAAGGCGCACCTGCCCTGGGCCCTCGTGCTGGCGGCCGAGGCCAACTCGGCACCGGACGCGCACGGCGTGGAGCGGCCCGACGCATCGGTGCTCTACGCGGCGATGACCCAGCAACCCAAGCTCATGAACGACCTCGTCTACGAGCTGCGAGACATGGCCGGCGGCTCGATCATCCAACTCCCGTCGTCGTCGCTGTCCTACGACGACCCGGTGAGCGCGGCCGACATCGATCGTTACATCCGCTGGCCCAACGCGACGGCGGACGAGCGGGTGAAGCTGTTGAAGCTCATCTGGGATGCGGTCGGCTCGGAGTTCGCCGGCCGGCACCTGCAGTACGAGATGTTCTACGCCGGGGAGCCGAACGTCGTGGCCATGCGCTCGTTCGGCAACTACGGCTGGGACGACGCCACCACCCTTGTCGACGAATGCCTTGCCGGCGTCGTCGCGACCCGCTGAAGCCCAGGATCCAGGGAGAACCATATGTACACGTTCGAGTTCGACAAGCCCGAGTACGAGTTCACCAACCCGTTCGAGGACGCTCGGTTCACGTGGACGCCGATCGACGGTGACAAGACGGGCACGCTCACGGAGGTCGTTCTGTCCGGCTCGCATGAGAGCGGCTACGTCACACGCATCCTGAAGTTCCCCCCGAACGCAGACACGTCGGCGAACGGTGTGCTCACGCATGACATCTGGGAGGAGGTCTGGATCATCGAGGGCGAGATCCATGACCTGCGCCTCGGCCAGACGTTCACGAAAGGTATGTACGCGTCACGTCCACCGGGCATGGAGCACGGCCCGTGGACGTCGCCGAACGGCGCGCTGACGTTCGAGATCCGCTACCCGGACCCGCGCTCATGAACGCGTCGACTGGCGAGCTCGGTGCACTCGACCTGAATTTCCGAACGGCGCTCGCCCGCATGCGCGACGCCGGCCGCATCATGGCCGTGTCCCGCAAGGTCGACACCAACCTCGAACTTGCCGGCCTCATGAAGCGCCATGACGGTGACCGGGCGCTGCTGTTCGAGAACGTGCTCGGCTCGTCGATGCCCGTGCTCGGCAACTTCCTGGCCAGCCCGGCCAACGTGGAGGCCGCGTTCGGGCTCGACCGCAACGGCGTACGGGCGGCGACTACGCGCGCCTTGACCAACCCGATTGCACCGTCGCTCGTCGCGTCGGGCCCATCCCAGTCGGTGGTGATCGACGACCCGGCGGAGATCGACCTGGGCTCGCTCCTACCGGTCATGCACCACGCACCGGGTGACAGCGGCCGCTTCATCACGTCCGGTGTGATCATCGTGCGCGACCCGGTGACCGGCGTGCACAACGCCTCGTACCACCGGCTGCAGATCCTCGGTGGCAACCGCACTGCGATTAAACTCGACTACGGCCGCCACCTGCGCGCCGCCCACGAGCGGGCCATAGCGCTCGGCATCGACCTGCAAATTGCGGTGTGCATCGGCCCACCCATCTCGCTGCTCTACGCAGGCGCCTTCATGGGCTCGCAGATGCCCGAGGAGGCCGATGAGCTGTGGGCCGCAGGCGGCCTGCAGGGCTCACCTCTGCAAATGGTACGCGCGCTTACATCTGACCTATGGGTTCCAGCCGAGTGCGAAATCGTGCTCGAGGCCCGTGTGTCGCCCACCGAGACCGTGCACGAGGGCCCGTTCGCGGAGTTCATCGGCTACAACTCGGCGGACGGACCGGCCCCGGTCATGACGGTCGACGCGGTCACCCACCGACCTGATCCGATCTACTTCGCCATCAACGGTGCGGGACGCGAGACGATCATGCTGCGCAAGTACGTGCTCGAGGCCTCCGCGTTGCGGGCGCTGAAGGCTGCGGTCCCGATCGTCACCGACGTGGAGATCACGGCCGGCGGGCTCTACCGGTTCCACCTCGTCGTGCAGGTCGCGAAGAAGAGCCCGGAGCACGATGGATACCAGCGCAATGCCATCCTCGCTGCGTTCGCCGCGCTGAAGGATCTCGACCAGGTCACGGTGGTGGACGACGACATCGACATCCACGATCCGGTCGACGTCGAGTACGCACTAGCGACGCGCATGGAGGCGTCCCGCGACCTTCTGGTGATGCCTGGCGTGCGCGGGCACGAGTACGTCCGCGTCTCCGATCGGGGCATGCGGGCCAAGCTCGGCATCGACGCGACGGTCGCGTTCGCCGACCGGGAACGGTTCGCACGCGCCCCGTTCGCCGCCGTGACGCCATTGTCGGCTGACGACTGGACCGATTCGCCTACGTTGACTCTGTGAACCTGAGTACTGCCGACCATGTCATCGCGGCCGGCGCCGCGTTGGCGGCCGGGTTCGTGAATGCGGTTGCGGGTGGCGGGACGCTGATCTCGTTCCCGACGCTCGTTGCGCTCGGGGTGCCGAGTGTCCGCTCGAACGTGACCAACACGGTCGCGCTCTGCCCGGGCTACTTCGGCGGCACGTATGCGCAGCGCGACGACGTGGCGGCCATGCCCGAACGGGCCAAGGCCGTGCTGCTGCCATCCGTGGCCGGCGGGCTGCTCGGGTCGGTGCTGTTGGTGATAAGCCCGGAGAAGCTGTTCAAGAACATCGTCCCGTTCCTCATCCTCGCCGCCTGCGCGCTGCTTGCGTTCCAGGACCAGATCAAGAAGCGCCTCCCGCCGCGGCCGGTAGAGGGTGCGGAGGCTTCGAAGACGTCGACGCTTGTGCGCCTGTCGGTGTTCGGTGCCTCCACGTACGGTGGCTACTTCGGCGCTGGCATGGGCATCGTGTTGCTGGCCGTGCTCGGCATCGCCCTCCCCGACAGCATGCGTCGCATCAACGCGCTCAAGCAGCTCATCGCCGCGACCACGAACATCATCGCTGCGCTGTTCTTCATGACCTCGGGCAAGGTGGTGTGGTCGCTCGTGCTGGCGATGGCACCGGCAAGTCTGATCGGCGGGCAGATCGGCGGGCGTGTCGTCACGAGGATCCCGGCCAAGCCGTTGCGCGCCGTCGTGGTCGCGTTCGGTGTCGCGGTCGCGGTGAAGGCATGGTTGTGAACATGAGCGACGATCGTGCCTTCATCATCCGCCTCGACTCCACCCGCCTCGATGGATCGGGGCGCGGGTCGGGTTTCGGATCGGGTTTGCGATCGGGTACCGGCCTTCGCGTCGCGATCAAGGACCTCATCGACATGGCCGGGCTGCCAACCACTGCGGGCTGCCAAGAGGTCGAGCGGCGGGCGGTGCCGGCCGCCGTAGATGCGTCGTGCCTGGCCGGCATTCGCGCCGCCGAGGCTGCCGGGGGCGTCCGCATCGTGGGCAAGACGAACCTCCACGAGCTCGCCTTCGGTGTCACCGGCATCAACGCCGCCTACGGCACACCCGTCAATCCGCTCGACGCCGGTCGCATCCCCGGCGGTTCATCGAGCGGATCGGCGGTGGCCGTTGCCAGCGGTGAGGCCGACATCGCCCTCGGGACCGACACCGGCGGGTCGATCCGCGTGCCGGCCGCATGCTGCGGGATCGTCGGTCTCAAGACGACGTGGGGCCGGGTTCCGCTGCAGGGCTGTTGGCCGCTGTCGCCGTCGCTCGACACCATCGGCCCGATGGCGTCCTC
>JAYTFI010000191.1:0-6136 GCA_043734485.1 Acidimicrobiales bacterium
CCGTTGGCGAACTCGATTCGGTGGTGGCTGCCGTTCTTGTCGACCTCGACGACACACCGGGTGGACAGCGCGTTCACGACCGAAACGCCGACGCCGTGCAGTCCACCGGACACCTTGTAGCCGGAACCGCCGAACTTTCCGCCGGCATGCAGCATGGTGAGCGCGATCTCGACTCCGGACATCCCCTTCATCTTCGGGTCGGGATGGGGGTCGACCGGGATGCCACGGCCGTCGTCGGTCACCCGGCAGCCGCCGTCCGCGAGCAGCACGATGTCGATCTTCGTGCAGTAGCCCGCCATGGCCTCATCGACGGCGTTGTCGACCACCTCATAGACGCAGTGGTGCAGACCAGCCGGGCCGGTGGAGCCGATGTACATGCCCGGCCGCTTGCGGACCGCCTCCAGGCCTTCGAGAACGGTGATGTCCTTCGCGCCGTAGTCGGAGGAGCCACGATTGTTGGATGATGCTGGCGACGTGACCGCGTCGGTACGGAGGAGCTCCGGTGCAATGGGGAGGAGCGGTGCGGCAGTTGGGAGATCGGTGTTCGTTGCAGGCATATCTTCCGGACTCTCGTTATGGGGCGCCATGGGGCGACCTTTCTCAAAAACCAATGGACGACGATCGATGTCGGGCGGAGCGTGAATCGCTGGGGGAAGCAGGCGATGGCGCGTGTCAACGCCCGAATAGCAAGGCTGTAATCCTACCAGCCAGGGTGTGCCAGTCAGTCCGTTTCGCCGTTCTGAGCGCGGAAAGACATGCACCGCTCCCCCGGTACACCTCTACCCGTTCAGCCCACCACGACGCAGCGCAGGGGCTCATCCGCCGAGTACGGGGTCGATCGACCAGTGTCCCGCACGGGATCCGACCTCAAGGGTCGCGCTGGCCCCGGCGGCTTGCGCCGGGCTGGCGTGAAACCCGCACGGCAAGCTCGTTGACGAGATCGCTCCCCACCTGCTCGTTCACCCGCCGGATCACGTCGGGACCCAGGAAATGCAGCTGTGTGGCCCAGCCCGGCTCGTCGGCCTCCAGGTGGAGGACCCCGTTGCGAAGACCGAGCGGGCGGACATGGGCGGCGATCGATTCGCCGACGAGTTCCGGCCAGCCGGCGAACACCGTGGCCAGCGCATCCGGGCTGGCCATGCCCAACCGCTTGGTCACCTTGCCGAGAACATCCTTTATCGGCCGAGGGCCCTGCGGCTCCTTTGCATCAGTCCACGTCATCCCACGCGCTCCGACGCGGTTTCTTCCACAGTTTCCCCAGCCTTGTCCACAGCCATGCCGGGCCCGGTAGAGAGCCTGCTGCGGCCATCGATTCGCACCACCCGGACTGTCTCCTCCACGGCGGCCGATGGCGGGACCTCGCCCGCGGTCGCGAGCAGAGCCTGACCGGGGGGGAGGTGACGGATCAGGGCATCGCTGCGAACCGGGTCGAGCTCGGAGAACACGTCGTCCAGCAGCAGCACCGGCGGCGACCCCAGACGTCCGCTCAGCAGCCGATGTCCCCCGAGACGCAGCGCAAGTGCCAGGGTGCGCTGCTCTCCCTGTGATGCGTGGCTACGCGACAGGCGGCCCTCGATGCGCAGCTCGACCTCGTCGCGGTGGGGGCCGACAAGGGAAAGACCCCGTCGCATATCGTCGGCTCGGCCGTCCCGCAACGCACCGCCCAGGCCGTCGACATGAACCATCCATGTCGGCTCGTAGCGCATTACGACTGGTGCCGGCCGGTCGGCGATATCGCCATAGGCCTCATCGACAAACGTCCTGAGCTCTTCGAGCAGGGCTTGGCGCAGTGTGGCCACCGCCGTACCGGTCGACGCCAACTTCGCATCCCAGACATCGAGTGTGAAACCGACCTCGGGAGTCAGACGACCCCCGGCCTGCTTCAGCAGGGCGTTGCGTTGGCGCAGGATCCGGTCAAGCTCCTTCAGCGCGGCATCGTTGCGCGGATGTAGTCCCGCCAACAGCTCGTCGAGGAACGCCCGACGCTCGCCCGGGCCACCCTTCACCAGGATCAGATCGTCCGGCGAGAACACGCTCACCTGCAGCGATGCGTCAGGGTCACGTCTGGAGAGCGGCTGCTTGTTGACCATCGTACGGTTGCGGCCACCCGGAACGATCTCCGTCTCGATCAGCAGATCACGCTGGCCCCGCCGCACTTCACCCCGGATCACCGCCCGCTCCTGGGGGGCGTCCGGCCGGCCGGGCGACCCTGCCGATAGCAGTCCCGCCGATTGAGAGCCGGCGGGTGGCGATTCCGGTGCCGTAGCCAGTTGGACGAGCGCCTCACTCGGCGCGCCGCGAAACGACGCCAGCGTGGCCAGGTAGCCCGCTGCTTCGAGAAGATTGCTCTTCCCGGTCCCGTTGGCGCCCCGGATCAACGTGAGCCCGGGAGCAAACTCGATCTCGGCCTCGGTATAGCTACGGAAGGCGTGCAGCCACAGCCGCCGGAGATGCACCGGGTCACCGACGAATCGGGCTCGCCGAAGTGACGTGGCCGGCCAGCCTCACCGTCAGGACACCCGCACGGGCATGAGCAGGTACAGGTAGTCGGTCTTGTCCACTGACCGGATCAGTGCCGGCTTGAGGTTGTCGATCGTCTCTAGCGTCACCGTGTCGCCGACCGCCGACTCGACCCCGGCGATGAGGAACTCGGGGTTGAACGCGACAGTCATCTCGCTGCCCACGTATTCGGCCTCGAGGTCCTCCCGGGCATCACCCACATCCTGGGTGATGGCGACCAGCTCGAAGCTCTCTGCGCCAAGCTTGAGCCGCACCGGCGTGGCGTCCTTCGCCAGCAGGCGGACTCTGCGCAGCGCGTCAAGGAACGCGGAGCGGTTCACGGTCAGTTTGTTCGGGAGCACCGACGGAATGAGATTCCGATAAGGCGGGTACTGGCCCTCGATCAAACGGGTCGTGACCTTGGTGGCGCCGACAACGAATGAGGCCTCACGGTCGCCCAGGTTCAATGTGACGTCGCCACTGGAACCAAGCGAGCGGGCCACCTCGCCGAGCGCCCTGCCGGGAACCAGCACGGCCTGGCCCTCCTGCAACACGACGGTGCCAGGAAGGTCGCGGACAGCCAGACGATAGGAGTCCGTGGCCACAAGCCGGAGCCCACCGGCCTCTGCCGCCATGAGCACACCCGTGAGGATCGGGCGGGCGTCATCGTGGCTCGCAGACGGGATGACCTGCTTCACGGCATCGGCCAACTCTGCTGCGGTGATCGTAACGCCGCCCGGCACCGACTCGGGGAGGCGAGGGAACTCATCGGCCGGGAGCGTCCGGACCGAGAACACCGAGCGACCGGCCTGGATCCGGGCCTGCTCGTTCTCGACCGAAACGCTCACCGCGCCGGATTCGAGCGAGCGCAGAATGTCCGCACCGAGCTTGGCCGGGATCACGGCAACGCCATCGACATCGCCGGCGACCGTGACCACGACTTCGATGGTCAGATCGAGGTCGCTGCCCACGAGGCGCAACTGGTCATCAGTCAGCGTCAGGCGAACGCCCGAGAGCACGGGCAGGGCGGACCTGCTGGCCACAGCGCGAGCAGCGGTCGCGAAGGCCTCGACCAGCACGTCACGTTCGCATCGGAACTTCACAAACAACCTCTTTCCTTTAAGGAGAGATTTCTCTGACTGCTGTAGTAGGTGCTGTGGATTGTGGACGAAGGCATGAATGTGCTGCTGAGGGCATGTCTCGAGCCGCGCGGGCCGTCCACAGCAGTACCCAGGGCCGGCGCAGGGAGGCGTAGCCATGGGGATAGCAACGATGTTTTCCCCCGCTCGTCGTCGTTGTCCACCGAGTTATCCACCGGCTGTGCAGTCATCCTAGGCACCCGTTTTGATGATCTTGATGAGTTCTGTGACCTGGTCGTAGGTAGCCCGGCGTTCCTTCATCTGCTCTTGGATCTTCTCGTACGCATGGATGACGGTGGTGTGGTCACGGCCACCGAACTCCCGCCCGATCATCGGATAGCTGTACGACGTGAGCTCCCGAAAGACGTACATGCCGATCTGACGGGCGGTGACGAGGGGCCTCCGCCGACTCTGTCCCGTGAGCTCCTCGATGGGAAAGCCGAACATCGACGATGTGGCTTCGAGGATGGCCTTCGCGGTGACCGGTCGGGGTTCACTGGCCGACAGCAGATCGGATAGCACTCGTTCCGCCATCGCCAGATCCAACGTGACGCGGTTGAGCCCTGCATACGCACAGACCCGGTTGAGTGCACCCTCGAGCTCGCGGATGTTGTCCTTGATATGGGTGGCGATGAAGTTCAGGACGTCATGGGGGACGTGCTGGCCCTCGCGTTCAGCTTTCTTGCTGAGGATGGCGAGCCGGGTTTCGAGCTCGGGCGGTTGGACGTCGGTGATGAGCCCCCACTCGAAGCGGCTGCGGAGGCGGTCTTCCAGCGTGGCGATGGCCTTTGGGGGACGATCCGAAGAGATGACGATCTGGCGGCCACTCTGATGGAGGAAGTTGAACGTGTGGAAGAACTCCTCCTGCGTCCCTTCCTTGCCTTCCATGAACTGGATGTCGTCGATGAGAAGCACATCACAGTCGTCGCGGAAGCGGCGCTTGAACGCCGCGGTCGTGTTCGTCTTGATGGCATCGACGAACTCGGTCACGAACGTTTCGGTCGACACGTAGCGGACACGGCTGTTGCTGGGGTAGTTCTGTCGGACGTAATGGGCAATGGCCTGGAGGAGGTGGGTCTTGCCGAGACCCGAGTCACCGTAGATGAACAGCGGGTTGTAGGACCGGGCGGGGGTCTCGGCCACGGACATTGCGGCTGCGTGTGCGAAACGGTTGGAGGCGCCGATGACGAAGTCTTCGAAGGTGTACCGGTTGTTGAGCACCAGGTCACCAGACGTCGCAGAGGGCGGAGTCGTCGCGGCGGGTCTGGTGAAGGCGGGCGCCATCTGCGGAAGATCGACAACGGGCGAGTCGGGAAAGCCGCTTCCCGGCAGTGCCTCGTGGTCGATCACGTCGATCAGGATGTCGAGCTCCTGACCCGTGAACTCGCGCACGACGGCGCGCAGCACCTCCAGATACCGGCTCTCGATGCGTTCCTTGGCGATCGAGTGAGGAACCGCAAGCACGAGGCGGTGGTCGTCGAACACGATCGGCCGAGCTGTGCTGAAGCAGGTATTCCATGTGGCTTCGGACACACGGGTACGGAGAAGAGCCGCCAGATCTGGCCAGTTTGTGATGCCGTCGTTCCCACTCACCACTGCGTCCCTCGACTATCCACATCTTCATCCACAGGTTGTGGATACCCTATGGGTACTGACTACCAGCGCTCGTTCGGGTGGGGTTGGCAACTTCTGCGACCCCGGAGGGAAGACCGGATCTCGGCTGACGTCAGCGGCGGGCACGGTAGCACCCTGTGGACGACCCCGCTTCGGCGTGACACCGGCTCGTACCTCGCAGACACCCGCAAAACGCGACCGCCCTTCACTGCTATCGTTTTCGGGTTCTGCGCCGTGTGCATCGAGGTCTTCCTCGGAGTTCTCTGCGGCCACATCTCGGAGGTCTCGGTGAAGCGCACATTTCAGCCAAATGCTCGTCGGAGGGCAAAGAAGCACGGTTTCCGTGCTCGTATGGCCACAGCGGGCGGGCGAGCCGTTTTGAAGGCTCGGCGCGCCAAGGGTCGCGCCCGGCTCTCTGCCTGAGGCTGGCCCCGGCCATCTCCCCATGGGATCCACCACGCGACCGCTTCGTGGTCGCCGCATCTTCAGCCGCCTGTCCGCCAGCGGCACCCGGGTCCGTCGCGGCCCTTTGACAGTGGTCGTGGGCGATCCCACGGCAGTTCCCGAGGTGGGATTTGCGATCGGCAAGCACGTAGGCGGTGCGGTTGTGCGCAATCGGCTGCGTCGGCGGCTACGCACGCTGCTCGACCAGCATGATCTGCCGGACCGTGCGTTGCTGCTCCGACCCCAACCGGCTGCGGCCAACTGCTCGTTTGCTGAGCTCCGGGCCGTGGTCGACGATGCACTTGCCGCAGTCGCCAGGATCGTTGTCCAGCAGCAGGTCAACTGATGGCCACTGCACAGACGCATCGGGCCGTCTCGCTGCTGGCTCGAGCGGAGATCAGCGTGATCCACGCCTACCAGGCCGTTCGCGCCGGGCGTCC
>JAYTFI010000192.1:0-4146 GCA_043734485.1 Acidimicrobiales bacterium
GCCGTCGCCGGGAGCCTCGCGTCGGTGACGACCGACCCGAGCACGAACCACGAACCACGGCCGGGGATGAGCAGGTTGGCGTTCTTCCCGATCCAGCCGATCCCGGCGCGCTGCGCGACCGCACGATCGACCATCGAGTTGTCGTCAGCCAGGACCACAGTGCGGTAGCCCTCCGACCGCAGGACGTCACCGATGG
The DNA here is from genome assembly GCA_043734485.1 of Acidimicrobiales bacterium. Taxonomy (GTDB): domain Bacteria; phylum Actinomycetota; class Acidimicrobiia; order Acidimicrobiales; family JANYDT01; genus JAYUDQ01. The sequence continues at coordinate 197 of JAYTFI010000192.1, forward strand.
CGCGGAGCCCGGCCTTGAGGGGCGCGTAGTGGTCGATCCAGGAATACCTCGCGACACGGCCGTGGGCCGCTGGATCGGGGACAGCCGGGTCGGCCCGGCGGTACGAGCGAGCGCCGACCACCACCGACGCGGCGTTGCGCAACGCTCGACGCGGGTCTGTAGAGCGTTCGGGGTTCTTGTACGTGAACGCCATCGTGTCGTGTAGCCCGGCGTCCTTGCGCTCGTGCAGCGCGGCACGGGTGTCGAGGAGCGGCTCGGCGGACGTGATGCCGACCGCGTCGAGACCGTGCTCGTGCCCGACGTCGGAAAGCCGTCGGACAAGCGCCGCACCATCGGCGATGTCCGCATTCCCCGTCGGATCGCCATCGTCCACGTCGACATGCCCGCTCGGCGAACCAGTGCCGCGACGAGCGCGAGGATGCCGAGCGGCCATCGACACTGTGTAGCACTGCTTGCGGGATCGGCGTCCCCGGCCAATGTCCCTTCAGCGAGCGCGGCCCGAAGCACCCTGCACTCGATTCTGCGCCCAATTCTGGACTAGGGATGTGCGGGCCACATGGCGCAGAGCCGGCGCCAGCCCGGCGGCCTGGAAGAGTCGGAGGGTGTCGGCCTCATGATCATCGAACTCCGCCGCGGTACCGCAGAGGAACGTGACGACGCAGTCGTGACAGGCAACGGTGCCATCCATCGCACAGTCGTCGCACGTGATCGTGAACCACGCAGAGCCGGCCGGCTCCGCTTCGGTTGCGGCAGAAGGCGGCGCGGCGGTGCGAGGACGCGTCGGCCGGGGGAAGGCGGAGCGGGTACGTGAGCGCATGTCGATGACCATGCGTCCGACCTTACGAGGGGGGTGTGACAGTCTCGGAGGAGGGCACGAATCAATGCCGGTTCGGAACCTTCTTCGATCGCCTACGAGTCCGGCAAGGTCGCGATCCAGGCCCATGCCCGGCCGACCTCGAGGACCAGATCATCGGGGCTGCCGGAGTTGTCGATCACGAAGTCGGCGCTCGCCAGGCGCTCGTTGCGGGAAATCTGCGCCGCGATGCGGGCTCGTGCGTCGTCGGGCGAGAAGTTCCGGAACTGCACGAGTCGCTCGACGGCGACGTCGTAGTCGATGTCGACCACGATCCGACCGACCATGACATAAGGATCGGTGCGGAAGGGCAGGGCTGCGTCGTAGACAACGACACCCGCCGTGCCGTCGTTCTGCGCGACCCGCCGCACCATCTCTCGTTCGATGGCCGGATGAGTGATGTCATTGAGGTCGGCGAGCGCGGCCTTGTCGGCGAAGACGATCGCGGCGAGCGCGGCCCGGTCGAGCGTGCCGTCGGTCTTGATCAAGGCCGAGCCGAACCGCTCTGCGATCGAACGCAACGCGTCGGTTCCGGGCTCCACCACCTGGCGGGCGATCGCGTCGGCGTCGATCACGACAGCTCCGAGCGTGCGCAGTAGCGCCGATGCAGACGACTTTCCCGAACCGATCCCGCCACCGAGGCCCACGAGTTTCACGGGCCGGGACCGTAGCGCGACGGCCGGTGGCACGCCTTGTCGGCACGGGCGGGTCAAGTCCACGAACGGCGTTGTCGATGCCCTGTTACCGACGTTCGGTGCCCCGATGACTGCCGCCTCCACCCACGCCTCCCTCCACGATGGTCCGCGTCGGCGGCTCTCGCGCATCACGTTCGGAAGTTCGCGGCTGCCGGTGGCGACCGCCCGACTGGACGAGGTCGCCGCACCCCGGATCGACCGTCTACGGCCGTTCCAGAGGCTCATCGTCGGCGTGCGTTGGGGCGCGCTCCTCTTCAGCGCCATCCTGCTGACCACGACCCCGCAGAACCGCACGACGTACAACGCGGTCGCGTTCGCGGTCCTCGCCGCGTGGACGGCGCTGCGAACCGTGCTCCCCGTGCGGCACTGGGGGTACGAGATCGGCACCGCCGCCTCCGTCGTGCTCGAACTCGGCCTCGCCATCGCGGTCGTGTGCCTCACCGGCTACTGGGACTCGCCGCTCGCGTTCATGCTTCTACCCGGCGTGGTCATCGGCGGCTTCTCCCAGGGCGGGCCGCTCGTGGTCGGATACGGCACGGTCACGGGTCTCTTCGTGGCAGTCAGCTCGGCAATGGCGCAGCATCAACAGACCAACGAGCAGTGGCAACGCAGCGCACAGTGGACGATCGAGCTCATGGTCATCGCACTCGTCGCCGGCGTCGGGCACAAGGTCCTCGTCGACACCCTCGCCCGCCACTCCGACGACCTCGACACCATGAACCGCCTCACCACCGCGAACTCGTTGCTCTTCTCGCTCCACAAGGTGGCGCAGAGCCTCCCCGCCTCCCTCGACCTTGACGATGTTGTGCTCTCCACCATTGCCAATGCCCGCGACCTCTTCGAGAACGAGGGGATCACCATCCTGCTGCGCGACGACCGGCTCACGAGCTGGACAGTTGCCCGAGCCGAGGGGCTGCGCCTCGGCCGGCAGCTCGACGGTGAGCAGGTCCCCGCGGTCATCGAGACGGCCTCACGATCAACCTCCCCGATCCGCCTCGCCGACCTTCCGGCCGACGTTCGCCACGGGCTGCTCCCCGGCAGCGGCTCGGGGCTGTACGTACCGCTCCGGGCCCGCAACACGCTCGTCGGGATCCTCGCCATAGAGCACACCCGGCCCGGCCTTGACACGGAGGCGGCGGCCGAACTGGCGAAGCGATTCGCCGAACCCGCTGCAGTTGCCATCGACAATGCCCGCTGGTTCGGACGCATCCGCACCGTGAGCGCCGACGAGGAACGCATCCGCATCGCCCGTGACCTCCACGACCGCATCGGGCAGTCGCTGGCGTACATCGGCTTCGAGCTCGATCGGGTGGCGAAGACCACGACGGACGACGGCACCGCGGACGAGCTGGCCCGGCTCCGTGGGAGCGTCCGCAACGTCGTCTCCGAGGTGCGCGAAACCCTCTATGACATCCGGACCGACGTGACCGGCGACGACGGGATCGTCCCGACGCTCACGGCCTTCCTCGACCGGGTTCGGCAGCGCACCACGATGGACGTCCAGTTCGAGCATGCGGGTTCGCAGCCCCTCCCGGCCCGTCAGGAACGTGAGATGTGGCAGATCGCGCAGGAGGCGATCGTCAACGTCGAACGTCATGCCATGGCTCCGCATCTCGTCGTGCGGTGGCAGTCGGATGGGACGCGCGCCGTGCTCGAGGTCATCGACGACGGCCGGGGGTTCTCGTCGAACGCCGGCCGCGCCGACTCCTACGGGATGCGCGGGTTACGAGAACGCGCGAACGCGATCGGTGCTCGCTTGGAAATCACTGGGACACCGGGTCAAGGCACGACGGTGCGATGCCGATTGGACACTCCATGAACACTCCTGCCAACGCTGGCGCAACGTCGCCGGCCCGTTCCCAGGCCTCGCGTCCGCTTCGGCTGCTGCTCGTCGATGACCACCGGATGCTGCGCGAAGGGCTGCGTCGATCGATGGAGCTGTACGGCTTCGATGTGGTCGGCGAAGGGAGCGATGGTGAGGAGGGCGTCCGGCTGGCCCAGGCGCTGCGGCCCGACGTCGTGCTCATGGACGTGACCATGCCGGTGCTCGACGGTGTCGAGGCCACTCGTCGCATCCGCGTCGCGTGTCCGCAGACTCAGGTCGTGATGCTGACGATGCATGCCGATCGCGAAGTGCTGGCGAAGGCCATCCGCGTGGGCGCGGCGGGGTACCTGGTGAAGGACTGCTCGACCGACGAGGTCGCGGATGCCGTACGGGCCGCGTCGAACGGTGAGGGTTCTGTGTCTCCAGAATTCGCCCGCTCGATGCTGCGCGAGGCGAAGCACCCGCTGCCGGAGAAGCCCGGCGAGTCGATCATCTCGAAGCGCGAGGAAGAGGTGCTGCAGCACATCGCCGACGGGAGCTCGACCACCGACGTCGCGGCCAAGCTGTACATCTCCGT
>JAYTFI010000193.1:0-3427 GCA_043734485.1 Acidimicrobiales bacterium
CGCGGCAGCACGGTTGCCTGCCGCGGTCTTCCCGGCCACCTTCTTTGTTGCCGCACGGTTCCCTCCTGCGGTTTTCCCGGCCGGCTTCCTCGGAGCAGGCTTTTTCGGCGCACCTCGGGCGATGGTGCGGCCCGGCTTCGGCGGTGCACTCGCGTCCTTCACCCGCCGCTCGGCCAAGAGCTCGACCGCACGATCGATGGTGATCGTCTCGGGGTCGTCGCCGCGTCGCAGTGAGGCGTTCGTGATCGAGTCGGTGACGTACGGACCGAAGCGTCCTTCCTTCATGACGATCGCCTTGCCCGAGACCGGATCGTCGCCGAACGTCGCCATCGGCGGCTTTGGTGCAGCCGCACGTCGTCCGAACGTCTTCGGCTGCGCGTAGACCGCTAGCGCTTCTTCGAGCGTGATGGTCAGCAGCTGCTCCTCGGACGTGATGCTGCGACTGTCTGCGCCCTTCTTGAGGTATGGCCCGAACTTTCCGTTGGAGGCGATTATCTCGTCGCTGGTCGCCGGGTCGACACCGACCGTGCGGGGAAGGCGCAAGAGCTGGAGCGCCTCCTCCAGTGTGACCGTTTCAACGGTCATGGTGGCGAAGATCGACGAGGTCTTCGGCTTCGGGGCGTCCGCCTTCTTCACCTTCTTCGGTTTGCCCTTGGCGTCGAGCTCGGGCGGCTGTAGCGCCGCGATGGCGGCCAGGGATTCGTTGTCGCCGAGCTGTACATAGGGTCCGAACCGTCCGGCCTTCGCATAGACGAGGAGCCCACTGACAGGGTCGGTGCCGACGACACGGTCGCCCTTCGGGGCCGACAGCAGCTCAGTCGCCTTCTCGACGGTCAACTCGTCAGGCGGCAGGTCCTCCGGGACCGAGGCAGTGTCGTCACCCCGCTTCACGTACGGGCCGTAGCGCCCCGGGCGGACGACGACGGCGCGGCCCTCGGCATCTGATCCGATGTTGATCGTGTTGATCTCTGCCGCGTCGATGTCACCCAGTCGATCATTGACCATCGACTTCAGACCCGGCCCACCACCGGGGCCGGAGTCACCGAGCGGGACCGACGTGCCGTCGGCCGGCGGCGGTTCTTCGCTTCCGAAGTAGAACTTCGTCAGCCACGGTCGCGAGGCCCGCTCGCCGTTGGCGATCGAGTCGAGGTCGTCCTCCATGCGGGCCGTGAACGCGTAGTCGACCAGGTCGCCGAAGTGCTGCTCGAGCAGGCCGATCACGGCGAAGGCGGTGAACGACGGGATCAGCGCAGTTCCCTTCTTCCACACGTAGCCACGGTTCTGGATGGTGCCGATGATCGACGCGTACGTCGATGGACGGCCGACGCCCATGTCCTCGAGCGCCTTCACCAGCGAAGCCTCGGTGAAGCGGGCCGGCGGCTGGGTTGCGTGGCCAGTGGCGTGGACATCGGCGGCCGTGAGTGGATCGCCCGGCACAAGCTGGGGCAGGCGAACTTCACGGTCTTCGAGCACGGCGTCGGGATCGTCGGCGCCTTCGACATAGGCCCGAAGGAATCCGGGGAACGTGATGACCTTGCCCGACGCCGAGAACTCCACGTCTTCACCGGTCGACGTGGTCGCACCGAGGCGGATCTGCGCAGATGTCCCACGGGCGTCGTTCATCTGCGACGCGATCGTACGCATCCATATTAATTCGTACAGACGGTACTCATCGTTGCCGAGCTCGCGCTGCACCTGCGCGGGAGTACGGAACGTCTCTCCCGCCGGCCGGATGGCCTCGTGGGCCTCCTGCGCGTTCTTGACCTTCTTTGCGTACTGACGCGGTGACGCAGGGAGGTACTCCGTGCCATAGAGCTCCAGCACCTGGGCGCGGGCCGCGTTCAGCGCCGTTTCCGAAAGCGTCGTCGAGTCGGTCCGCATGTAGGTGATGTAGCCGTTCTCGTAGAGCTTCTGGGCCACGCTCATGGCGCGCTGCGAGGAGAAGCGAAGCTTGCGGCCGGCCTCCTGCTGCAGCGTCGAGGTCATGAACGGTGGGTAAGGGGAACGCCGGTACGGCTTGTCCTCGACCGAACGGACGCTGAACCGGGCACCCTCCAGCCGCCCCACGACGGCTTCCGCCCGGGGCTGATCGAGGGCAACGACGTTGGAGCCCTTGAGCAGACCGTCCTCGCCGAAGTCCTTGCCGGTGGCCAGACGCACGCCGTCGAGCGAGACCATCGTTGCCGTGAAGGAGTCCGCAGCCGACGTTGCTCCGGCCTTGGCGAACGAGCCTTCGAGGTCCCAGTAGCCGGCCGAGTTGAAACGCATACGGGCGCGCTCGCGCTCCACGATGAGCCGCGTCGCAACGCTTTGGACCCGGCCTGCGGAGAGCCCCGGCATGATCTTCTTCCACAGCACCGGGGAGACCTCGTAGCCATACAGCCGGTCGAGGATGCGGCGGGCCTCCTGCGCGTCCACGAGTGCTCGATCGAGGTCGCGCGATTCGTCGACCGCCCGCTCGATGGCCTGGCGGGTGATCTCGTGGAACACCATCCGCTTCACCGGCACCCGCGGCTTGAGCACCTCCAGCAGATGCCACGCGATCGACTCGCCCTCGCGATCCTCATCGGTGGCCAGGTAGAGCTCACTGGCTTCCTTCACTAGCGCCCGCAGCTTGGCCACATGCGCCTTCTTTTCCGCAGCGACGATGTAGAGCGGCGTGAAGCCGTTGTCCACGTCGACACCGAGCTTGGCCCACGCCTGACCCCGGTAGCTCTCGGGGATGTCGGCGGCGCTGCGGGGAAGGTCACGGATGTGACCGATGGACGACTCCACGACGAAATCGCCGCCGAGGAAGCCGGCAATCGTCTTGGCCTTCGCCGGTGACTCGACGATCACCAACGGCTTGCCATCGGAACGGGAGGGGCGCCGTGCCGGAGCAGCGGACGACGGGGAAGAGGGGGAGGAAGTGACCACAGTACCCCGCACTGTTCCATGCTCACCCGGAGTGCTGTCAAGGATTGCGTTGAATCGGCAGGAAGTTCAACGACCGCGGAGCGTGGGCTTTCCGTTCCCGGACAGCCAACATACAGGCGAAATCCGCCAATTCGGCGAGGAGTTGGTGTACAAACACGAGGTTGCGCGGACCTCGCGGACTCTTCTTCCCCATGATCTTCGATTCCCAGCCTCTTCTGTCGCTAGGAGAAAGGACCTTCTCGTGAGGTTCGCAACGTTGGCCGCAGCCGCAGCGCTCGTCATCGCCCCGTTCGCCGTCGTCGCCGCGCCCAGCGCGGGCGCCCAGGCCGGCGATGCCAAGATCCGGGTCGCACACTTCTCGCCCGATGCACCGTCGATCGACGTGTACGTCGACGGAAAGAAGAAGCTCACCAACGTGCCGTATCAGGCCGTGTCGGACTACCTGGCACTGCCCGCGGGAAACCACACCTTCGACATTCGCGCCGCCGGTTCACCGGCAACCGGAGCCGCA
>JAYTFI010000194.1:0-11274 GCA_043734485.1 Acidimicrobiales bacterium
CAATCGGCCGCGCAGGTGCATCAGGCACGATCCGTCGGCTCCGACCAGCATCTCAGCATCCGACGGGATCGAGCGCAGCTTCTCATCGGCCATCGCCACCGACACCTCGGGCAGCTTCATGCTGAACAGGCCGCCGAACCCGCAACAGCGCCGATCGTCGGGCCATTCGACGATCGTGCATCCCAACGACTCAGCGAGTGCAATGGGCGCTTCGTCGATCCGCAGTTCCCGGAGCATGTGGCAGGAGTGGTGGTAGGCGATCGTCGGCGCGTCGGCCAACATCATGTCGGGGAGATCGCCGGACCGCCTCCGCTCGGCGAGGAACGAACTCAGCTCGTGGGTACGGGCACCGAGGCGCCGGGCCCGCTCGGCCGCCTGGTGGTCGCCCGTCAGCTCGAACATCTCCGGCCAGAACACCTTGATCATCGTGGCGCACGAACCGGCCGGAACGACGACGACATCCGCGCTGTCAGCTTCGAGGGCATCGAGCGTGGCACGCGCCACTTTCGCACCATCGTCCGCGAAGCCCGAGTTCCAGGCCGGCTGACCGCAGCACGTCTGGGCCATCGGACAGCTCACCTCGCAGCCTGCCGCTCGCAGCACCTGTACCGCGGCGACGCCGGTCGATGGCTGGAACGCATCGACCAGGCAGGTGATGAACAACGAAGCGCGCATAGGGACGCGCCGTCAGCAGTTCAGACTGTCGACGGTGCAGGAGTCACCGGAGCCGGACGCGGCGGCTTCGCGTGCGCGGGTCTGCAGCCGGTCGAACACCCGGAGGAACACGTCGGGGTCCTGTGCGCCCGGTACCGCCCACTCACCGTCGAACACGAACGTCGGAACGGCCGACACGCCCCGTTCGTACGCGCCGTCGAGCTCGTGACGAACCTCGGCGATGCCGTCGGCCGAGTCGAGGAAGGCTTCGACCGCGCTGCGATCGAGACCGACGTCTGAAGCCAACGTGGCCAGCACGCCATGGTCCGCCACGTTCAGACCCTCGGTGAAGTAGGCGCTCAGAAGGCGCGCTTTCATCTGGCCCTGACGTTCCCGTCCGTGATGTTCGAGGACGAACCACAGGAGGCGATGCGAGTCGAAGGTGTTGGCCCGTAGGGCGATGTCCATGTGGAACTCGATGCCCTCGCCGGCCGCCGCAGCGGTGACGGTGTCGATGATCTGGCGAGCCTTTGCGGGTCCGCCGAACTTACGGGCATAGCCGTCGATGACCGGCGTGGGCGTGGCCGGCGCGGTCGGGTCGAGCTGGAAGGCCCGCCACACGACTTCGACCTGATCACGGTCGGGGAACTGTGCCAGCGCCTTCTCGAAGCGGGCCTTGCCGATGGCGCACCAAGGGCACACGACGTCGGAGTAGATCTCAACGAGCACGCCGCCACGGTACTGCCCGCTTCCCATCGCCGGCGAGATCTCCGCCCCTGCGCGCACATCGAGAAGGGCCAGCCCGTCAGCCGAGGGCTCGGGGTTCGTAGATCGCCGTGTGATGCACATAGGACACGGCGACGCCGTCCATGGCCGTGACGACATCGAGCTCGACGAACTGGTGGCCCTTGCGCTCGTAACGGGCCGTCACTCGCGAGCGGACCTCGAGGGGCCGGTCGAAACCCACCGGCGAAAGGAGCGATACCTCGCTACCGACATGGATCCAGGGCCCGAGCACGACGTTGCGCACGAGCACGCCGTTGGCGTCGAGGATCAGCATGCCCGGGTGCACGAAGCCGTGCTCGGCCCAGCGCGGCTCGTCGATGCCGACCGAATCGAAGTAGCGCTGCTGGGCGTCCTCGGAGATCGCATGGTTGAGCGTCCCGAGCGCCATGCCGGGCGCGAGTGTCGACACGTCGGCCGGTGGACGATCGGACATCTGCGGGAGCGGCGCGGCGTCGATGGCGGGGACCTTGCCCCTCGCCACCGGGTCCTGTCCGGCCGAGCCGATCACGCAGTTGATGCCGCTGGGCCCGACGAGCGAGAGCGTGCCGTCGTCGGCACAGCCGGCCGCAACCGTTTCCCCGGCGTACACCGGTGCATGGAGGCGAATGTCGATCCGCCCGCGGGCTGGCCAGCCCAGTCCGTAGCGATCGACAACGGCATCGACGACATACGCATAGGAGGTGACACCGGGGACGAGACCGCCGCGGAAGCCGTACTGCCGGGCGACATCGTCACTGTGGATGCGGTTCTCGGAGGCCGCGGCGGAGTTGCGGGCGACAACGGTTCGCGTGGCAGTCATCGCGCAAGTCTTGCCGCTGCCCGTGCGGTAGAACGTCAAGGTGCTGATCGTCGTATCTCCCGCAAAGTCGCTCGACTACGAAACACCGTTGGCCACGAAGAAGTTCACCGAGCCCACGATGCTCGACCGCTCGGCCGAACTGATCGGGCTCATGACCGCCAAATCCGCCCGAGAAATCGAGAAGCTGATGTCCATCTCACCGTCGCTGGCTCAGCTCAACGTCGAGCGCTACCAGGACTGGCATCGTCCTTTCACCCGCAAGAACGCCCGGGCCGCGATACTCGCCTTCAACGGTGACGTGTACATGGGCATGGACGCTCCAAATACGTTTTCGCAGGCCGATTTCACCCATGCGCAGAAGATGCTTCGCATCCTTTCGGGTCTTTACGGTGTGTTGCGACCACTCGATTTGATGATGCCGTACCGCCTCGAAATGGGCAGCCGGGTGGAGAACCCACACGGAAAGGATCTGTACGCCTTCTGGGGCGGCGAGATCACGGAGAGGCTCCAAGCCGATGTACATGCCAGCCCGGGCGCGAAGGTGCTCGTGAACCTGGCCTCGAACGAGTACTTCGGAGCCGTGAAGCCGGGGCTGCTCGACGTACCCGTCGTGTCACCCGCGTTCCTTGACGCGAAAGAGGGTGGCGATCCCCGGATCGTGAGCTTCTTCGCCAAGCGGGCTCGGGGCGCTATGTCGGGCTGGATCATCCGCAACCGCGTCAAGTCGGTCCGCAAGCTGCGTGATTTCGATGCGCTGGGCTACCGCTTCGATCCGGCCCGTTCGAGCACCACACGTCCGGTATTCGTCCGCACCGCATCCTGAATCCGCCGATAGGTCGGCTCGACGCCGGATCGTCAGCGTGCCGCCGTCGACAATTGCCGCTCGAACCATGTGTCACAGCCAAATACACCATCAACTTCATGGGTCATGACGAACCCACATCGCTGGCAGAACTCTATGACTTCCGGCCACTCGGACGAGGTCTCCAGGATGATGCGCGCAGCACCCCAACTCCCGGCGGTTGCCGTCAATCCAGCGGTTTGAGCAACTCCGGTGCGATTGGACAGTCGGCTCGGCGTAGCGCTTCCTGGGTCGTCGACGCACCGGTCGGCCCGATGACGGCGGTGATGAGATCGAGCGGAACGAGCTCGAGATCGTTGTCCCACGGATCGCCGGCGTCGTCGAGGCGGGTCTCATAGGTCGTCCACATCCGCCCGGGAAGCACACGGCCAATGCCGGCAACGGCCCAGACCTCTGTCCCGACGGAGCGGGCGACGGCTGCGGCGGCGCGAGTGCCCGGCAGCGCGGTGAGGCTCGACCCCCCCAGGCCGTGCGCCTCGATGATGACGAGGTCGACACTTGCGGCCGCAGCACCGACGCCGCGCTCATCGACGAGCACGGCATTCGAGCCCATACGGTCGAGACGGCGGACGAAGCCGCTCCCCTGGTCGAACACATCGACGACAAGAACTTCGAGATCCCCCCGGCGGGCCACGGCCTGCGCCGAGAGCTCGGGCCAGCCGAACACGAGCACCATGGCATCGGCAGGGATCAGATCGACGAGGTGGTCCGGCGTGGAGTCGTCCTCGATCTGCTGCGCAGCCGACCAGGCTTCGGAAGCCGGTTCGGCGGAGGCCAACACCTTGGCTGCGAGCCACCAGATCGGAGCTGCGTTCGGTTGACGGTCCACGAGTCTGCGGCAGGCGGTTACGAGCGCCGCGGGATCTCGGCTGAACGAGGCCAGTGCCCCCGCCGCCTCGCGCACCAGCAGCGACGGACCTTCGTCGCCGGCCCGGGCGACGTAGCGAAGGCGCTCGATCGGATGCACGATCGCGAGACTACGGTCCTTTCCGTCCTAGTGGTCTAGGCGCAGGTCTAGGCGAAGTCCGGCCTTCGGTGGCGACAAGCCACATGCGGCAGTTCTCTCGAGCCCGATCGGACACGGTTGGCGGGCACCTGTCCACCTCCAACGGCAATGCGCGAACCGGTGGGAGCGGGATGACTGCAAACGACGCGAGCCGCTCGACTACCTTTCGGGGCCGTGGCATCCAACCCCCCGGCCGATCTGCTCCTCTCGCCGCTGACGGGAAAGGGTTTTCCGCTTTCGGCATGGCTCGTCCAGTACGAGCTGCTTCTCGTGATCCTCGATCCGTTCACGAACGAGTCGTCGTGGGTGCTTCCCGCGGCGGCACGGGTGCTCGAGCAGTTCGAGCAGGCCGACTGTCGGGTCGGTTTCGTGCTCGCCGGAGCTGATGGCGACGAGACCCGCCAGTTCCTCGGACCCCGTGCCCGCACCGTGCTCGCCTTCCCCGACGCCGACCGCACGATCACGAAGTCTTTCGGCCTCGACAGGGTGCCGGCGATCGTGCACATCGGTTCTGATGGCACGATTGTGAACTCGTGCGAGGACTGGGATCCGGACGGCTGGCAGGTGGTCACCGACCAGCTGGCCCGCATGATGGCCTGGACGGGTCCGGTCCTCCCGGACCCCCGCGACCCGGGGCCCTTCCTCGGCACGCCCGCCCTCGGCTGAGCCGCCACGGCGCCCAGGCCCGCCATTCGCAACCGCGCAGATTCCTCGCCGGTGCTGAGGTTTCCGACGTTCATCCGGTAGCTGCGACCTTCAGTTCCGCACCGCCGATGCCGATGTTCTCGCGGGCTCGTCCTCCGGCCCATCGAACTCATGCGCCGCGACCTCACCGAACGCCGATCAGTCCGAACACCTTCGGTACAGGGCCGTCACACCGGAGGCGTTCACTCCAGCGTCATGAAGATCGCGCGGGGCCTGGTCGTCGGAATCGTCATCGCCGGGGCGCTGGTGATCCGCGATGCGGACGCCGCAGTTGCGCCGGTCCATCGCCGAAACGTGCGTGTCGCGGACGCGGGCGACGCGACGCCGCCGACCGAGGCTCGCCGCATGAAGGTCATGCGGCCAGCAGTGCCGGTCGCGGCCGGGGAGTCCGCGCAGGCGCTGACACGTCTGCCTGCTGCTGACGGCGCGGCCACACCGAGCACGACCGGCTTGGCTCGGGTGCTTGCCGTGCAGATCACGGCTGAGACGGTCTCGAGCGTGATCATCGAACCGCCTACCGCTGCCCCGCGGGGCACCGCATCCAGCACCACTTCGCCGGCGACGAACCCTCGAACCAGCAGCACACGCGTAAGCCCGACCGCCGTCCCGCCAGTCCTGCCTGCGTCGGCACCGGGCACTGCACCGTTCGTTCCGCTGAACACGCTGCCAGCCCCGGCCCTCCCGGTCCCGACATCGCTCATCACCTCGGAGCCGCTGCCGGGCGGCACCGTCCCGCCGAACGCCCAACCGGGTTGGACCGTGCCTTCAGGCCGCGCGACTACCCCCACCTCGGTCGGCGCCGCGAGCGTCCCACCTACGACAGTTCCACCTACGACAGTTCCGGCGACGACAGTTCCGGCGACGACGTCGGCAGCCACCGCCGGCCCCTCGGTCGGTCGGCCCTTCCCCACGGTCCTCGTCAAGCCGGTCAAGGCCGGTGTCGCGTTCTCCATCGGCCCGACCCCGACGCCACCTTTCAGGGGGACGACGGTAGGGACGGCACCGGACACGAGCCCGACCACCAGGCTCGCCACGTCAGCGCCGGTATCGTCGATCCCGGCGTCGCCGTCGAGCACCAAGGCACCGCAGCGCACCATACCGACGACGGCCCCGTTCGTGCCTCTTGCGCCCCCCACCGTTCCGACCCCCGGCCAGGTCATCGTGGGCGTCATCGTCCTCACGCCGGACACCGTCCCCTCGATGCTCCAGCCCGTGATCGCCGCAGTCGCTGCGCCCAAGACGACCACGACCGCGAGTACGACCTCGAGCACGACCTCGACGGCACCCGCTACGACCGAGCCCGAAAGCACCTCGACGGCACCCGCGCCTCCGGCGACCGACACCACCGGGTCGACGACGGTACCCACGACGAAGGCCCCGATCACGTACACCTTCACCGAACCGGTCGACCCGCCGCCGGCTCCCAATCCAAGGGCCGCTGACGTCGTCGCGCTCGCCCTCACGCATTTCGGCGAGCCGTACGTCTGGGGAGGCGAAGGAATCGGCGGCTGGGATTGCTCGGGGCTCTCCATGGTCGCCTGGGCCAGCGTCGGCGTCCGTCTGACCCACAACTCCGCCGTCCAGTTCAGCCAGACGGCACGGGTCTCCCGAGCCGACATCCAGCCCGGAGACCTTGTGTTCTACGGTTCGCCGATCCATCACCTCGGGATCTTCATCGGCGACGGCAAGATGGTCGAGGCGGCGCGGGAAGGTGTGCCGGTGCGAATCTCGTCCATCAAGCGCAAGGATCTCGTCGGCATCGGCCGGGTGCGATAGCCCCGTACGCTGCGGCCATGCGCGCAGCAGTCATCGTGAACGGAACCCTCGACGTGCAGGATCGTCCGGAGCCGGTACCCGGCTTGGGCGAGCTGTTGGTGCGGGTGCGGGCCGCCGGTCTCAACAACGCCGATCTCATGCAGATCGCCGGGGGCTACCCGGCACCCCCCGGCTGGCCGGCCGACATCCCGGGGATGGAGTTCGCTGGCGAGGTCGCGGCCGTCGGTCCGGGCGTCTACCGCTTCAAGGTCGGCGACCGGGTGATGGCGGTCGTCGGCGGCGGCGCGCTGGCCGATCTCGCCATCGTCCATGAGCGGACTGCGATCGCCGTCCCCGAGTCCGTGTCGTGGGAAGCAGCAGGTGGGTTCCCGGAGGCCTTCACCACGGCGCATGACGCCCTGTTCACACAATGCGGACTGGTGATGGGCGAGCGGGTATGCGTCCACGGCGCAGCCGGTGGAGTCGGCATCGCCGGGGTCCAGTTGGCGGCTGCGGCCGGGGCACAGGTGACGGCAACGGTCCGCAGCGCCGGGCTGCGCTCGTCGGTCGAGGACCTCTGGCCGGGAGCGGTGACGGCGGTGGACCCCGAGGGGTTCGACGCCCACGGGCCCTTCGACGTCGTGCTCGAGCTCATCGGTGCAGTCAACCTCGCGCCGAACCTACGCGCGCTGAACATCGGTGGACGTATCACCGTGATCGGAACCGGCGCGGGCAGCAAAGGTGAGATCGACCTGCTGTCGGTCATGATGAAGCGGGCCCGTATCCACGGCTCGACGCTGCGGGCCCGGCCGCTCGAGCAGAAGGCCGACGCCGCGGCGCGCCTGGAGAAGCAGGCTGTGCCGGCCTTCGCGGCCGGGAAGATCACAGTACCGATCGCGGCCAGCTTCGGGCTCGAACAGGTGAACGATGCCTATACGCGGTTCAAGGCCGGAGCGAAGTTCGGCAAGATCGTAGTCACCCCCTGAACCCTTGAAGGTGCCCGATCACAACCCTTGAAGGTGCCCGATCACGACCACGACAATCGCCTATTTCGACGCAATGGCGGCAATCTCGACGAGCCATTCCGGCCTGGCCAGTTGCGGGACGACGATGAGCGTGGACGCGGGTTTGTGTCCGGCGAAGGCCGCGTCGCGTGCCGCCATCACCGCACCGAGGTCCTGCCCCACGATCACATAGGTCGTGTAGCTGACGACGTCATTCAGCGAGAACCCCGCGGCCTCACAGATCCTGGCAAGCGAGCTCCAAACGGCGGTCGCCTGCTCGCCGACGGTGGCCGCGATCGAGCCATCGGCCTGGGTCGCCACGATGCCCGACGTGTGCAGCATCCGGCTCCCGGCGGTGGACGACACGGCGAGGCTGTACGCGGCGGCCGGCGCGCCGACCGATGAAGGGTTCACGAGCTCGTTCATCAGAAGCGAACCCACGAACCGTCGAGCCGCAGCGGATCGCGCAGTTCGGCCAGCGCGCCGAGGAACAGGTCGTTCTCCTCGGGAGTCCCGATGCTGACCCGCACCCCCTCCCCCGCGAATGCCCGGGAGACCACGCCGACCCGCTCGAGGCCCTCGAACAGCGCCGTCGTCGCGTCGCCGGCAGGGAGCCACACGAGGTTGGCGTGCGACTCTGGGACGACCAGCCCGAGCGCGCGCACACCCGCTACAACCCGGTCGCGCTCGGCGTTGAGAACCGCGACGCGCTGCGCCAGCTCGTCCGTGGCTGCGAGTGCGGCCAGCGTCGCAGCCTGCGTGACGTTCGATATCGCGAACGGGGCCGATACCTTGTCGAGCGCGGCGATCACCTCGGGATGGCCGACGGCATAGCCGATGCGAAGGCCCGCCAGCCCGTAGGCCTTCGACAGCGTGCGGCTCACGAGCACGTTCGGGCGGTCACCGAACACTTCGACGCCATCGGGTGCTGCACCTGGGTGCACGAACTCGCGGTAGGCCTCATCGAGCACCACCAGCACGCGGGCAGGAACGGCATCGAGGAAGCGGGTCAGCGGGGCCTCGCCGATCGCCGTACCTGTGGGGTTGTTGGGGTTGGCAAGGATCACCATCGTGGTCTTGTCGGTGACGCGGGCGGCGATGGCGTCGACGTCGATGTCGTATCCGTTCAGCGGAACGCCGACGTCGGTGGCACCCATCTGACGGGTGAAGATCGGGTAGGCCTCGAAGCTGCGCCAGCCGAACAGCACCTCGTCGCCAGGGCCGGCGTGGCTATTGATGGCCTGCAGCAGGATGCCTGACGACCCGCTCCCTACGGTGACCCGCTCGACCGCGACGCCAAGTTGCCCGGCTATCGTCTGGCGAACGGCCGTGGCGGCAGTGTCGGGGTAGCGGTTCACGTCGAAGGCGGCGCGGGTGATGGCTTCGACCACTGACGGGAGGGGACCGTACGGGTTCTCGTTCGAGGACAGCTTGGCGGCCCGTTCGAGGCCGTACTCCTGCATCGTCGCCTCGGCCGACTTCCCCGGCTTGTAGACGGGCAGGGTGGCGAGCTTGGCGAGCGGCTTCGGAGGCGTCACGAACGGGCATTCTGCTGCATCAGGCGAGCTGCATGAGGCGAGCTGCTTCAGGCGGGCTCGGCATCGAGCAGTGCGAGCAGCTTCTGCGGCGCGATTGCCCGGTACGCGTCCTCGACGATGGTTGCGACCTCATCCCAGTCGAGGCCCTTGTCGAGGCAGACGCCGAGCCAACCCCGTCCGCCGACGTATGGCGGGCGGAAGAACACGTCCGGATCCTCGCCGATACGGGCCGCCTGCTCGCCAGGTGGAGCTGCGCACCAGATGCCCATATGGCCGTCGCCGTGGTGGTCATCGACGAACATGACGAACGTCTTCTTGCCACCGATGAAGAACGACGGCGAACCGTGGCTGAGACGCTCGACCGCCTCGGGCAGCGCCAGTGCCGATGCCCGGATGTGGGTGAGGGCGATGTCCGCCGGGGAGGCGGTGGGCTTCTTCTTCGCAGCCATGGGGCGGACTCCTTGCTGGTGACGCTACCGGCCGTCGTTGCACCGATTCTGCTCGTCGATGACAGGACGACACCGAACGGCTTCAGCGCGAGCGTCTGCTGATCGAACACGGCCAGGCCGGCCGGCAACGCGATGATCGGATCGGCGAACTTGAGGCATGGCGCCGGCAGCGCAATGCAGCCAGGCGAACTCGGGAGCGTCCACCGCTGCGTGACGCCCGTGGCCGGCCGGAAGCGGCTGACGACGTGGCCCTTGATGTCGAGCCACCACAGCGCATCGGCGGTGCCATCCCAAGCCGGGCCCTCGCCGAGGCGATCACCACAGCCAACAGCCGAACGTAACCCGAACGCCGCGTCCATTTTCGTGACGGCCGACACTGATTCGACGGGGAGTCCATCGAGCGGCTCGGCGATCATCGCCACCGTACCCACGATCCACAGGTGCCGTAGTGCGATGCTCGTCCCCGGGCCGCTGGACGGGGAACATTCGTGGCCGACCCGCCAAGCCACCGCCAACCTCATCACGTTCAGTGCGGAGATGCGGCGCCAGGACCGGGCACCGGGTCCCGGGTGTTGCTGGGCTCACTGCACTGCGCACTGTGCGACCTTGGCCATATCCCGAGCGAAGGCCGCGCCAGCATCCGGGCCGAGGGCGCAACGGCCGAGGACGCGACCCTGCTCGGTGGGTGCTGCGCTTCTTGTCGAGGCGCGCGTGATTACGGACCAGTATGGCGATCCGCCCCGAGTTCACGGTGAGCCGCTAAGCGGGCGATCGCTACCAACTCGACGCTGCCTTCACAGTCGAACAGCAACGCAAATGATCTGCGCGCATACTTCGCTAGGGGGTCTCACACAAGCAGCGGTGCGAGGGTGTTGCGGGCGATCTCGAAGCCCCGCTTCACCCGCTCGTCAGTCCCTCGGATCCCGTGCTCATGAAGGCCCTCGCACAGGACTCGAGATGTTCGGCGAGTGCGGTCGCCACGGTCCTCCTGAGAGACCGTCTTGACCGGACTCGGTGCGCTCCCACCCGCCTACGGGGAAGGGCGGCCGCCCGAGATCACCAGTCACGGGGCGCCGCCTTGCCGCGCCCGTACCCGACCGACGTGCGGTACGACGCGCCGAGGAACGGTTCACCCATCTTGTTGGTGGCCCGCCATTGCAGTGAGATGCGGATGCCGATGTGTTCACGGTCGCGGAGGTACGGAACGGAGTGCTCCCAGTCGGCCTGGCAGCGGCCGCCCATCACCATCAGGTCACCGGAGCCCGGCGCCAGGTCGTGCGTCGCACCCTTGCTCGGGGTGTCGGTGAAGCGGTTCGCCCGTGGCCGCAGCAGCCATGGTCGCTGGGCCCCGAGCGTCAGCACGCCGATGATCGTGTCGTCGAGCCAGCGCATGTCGGTATCCCGATGGAAGCCCTGACCGTCGGTGCCGTCGCGGTACTGGATGATGCCGAAGCTGGGGAACTCGACGCGGTAGCGGCGCTGGATCGCCCTCGTCGCGTCGGCCAGCACCGGGTGCGGAAGCGGCCTGCCCCGCCTCCATCCGGAGCTGAGCCGTCGTTCCTCGACGTACTGCTCGTAGCGGAACAGCTGCGTGGTCTGCCAGCGGACATTCTGGAGGAGGTGGTCGAACACGTCGTCGGCGCCGACGACCCAGTTGCGGGCGACATCGACCCAGGAGGAGTCGTCGAGCATGATGCGCTCGAACGTCGCATCCGG
>JAYTFI010000195.1:0-23587 GCA_043734485.1 Acidimicrobiales bacterium
AGGTGCAGTTCGAGCGCCTCGGCTACTTCTGCGCCGACCTCGACGACCCGGCCGTCTTCCACCGCACGGTCACGCTCAAGGACGAGTGGGCCCGGCTGCAGAAGCGCGCCCTGCCTGGCTGAGTGCGTCCGACGATGCGCTCGAACGCGCGACCGACTGCGCGCACGGAGCCGTGGACGGGCGCTCCGAGAGGCCCCGCGCTACGGTCCGCCCATGAGCAGCCAACAGATCCTGCAGGGCGTGCGCGTCGTCGACATGACTCAGTACCTGTCAGGGCCGACGGTCACCAGGCTGATGGCCGAGCACGGCGCCGAGATCATCAAGATCGAGCAGGCCCCCCACGGCGATCCGGTGCGCACGCTGGCCTTCCAGAAGGACGGCCGCTCGGGCTACTTCGTGCAGCAGAACCGCGGCAAGAAGAGCCTGTGCATCGACTTCGACGACCCCGAGGGCCGCAAGGTCCTCGACGAGCTGATTGCCCGCGCCGACGTGCTCGTCGAGAACTACGGACCGGGCGTGCTGCAGCGCCGCAAGCTTGACTACGCATCGCTGGCCGCGAAGCACCCGCGCCTGATCGTGGCTTCCATCTCCGGCTTCGGGAAGGAGGGCCCGTTCAGCCACAAGACGGCATTCGACCTCATCGCCCAGGCGTACAGCGGCCTGCTCTACCTCACCGGCCCGGTCGACGGCCCACCGACACCGGTCGGCACATCGTATGCGGACGTAATGAGCGGCGTGCACGCGGTGGCAGGCATCGGCTTGGCGCTGTTTCACCGTGAGCGCACCGGCGAGGGGCAGCACATCGACATCTCGATGGTCGACTCGCTCTTCCACGCCCACGAACTGGCGATCCAGGGGCCATCGATCACGAACGGGAAGTGGAAGGCGAAGCGGATGGGTGCCCGCTCGACGCTCAACTCGCCGCAGGGCGTCTACAAGGCGGCTGAGGGCTACATCGTGCTGCAGGTGATGACCTCGCAATGGGCCGGGTTCTGCCGAGCGATGGGCCGCCCTGATCTGGAGAACGACGAGCGCTTCCGCTCCATGACCGGCCGGCAGAAGAACCGTGACGAGCTGAACGACCTCATCGAGGACTGGCTCGGCTCACTGCCCACCGACGAGGCCGCGCTCACCCTGCTCGAGGCTGAACGGGTGCCGTGCGCACCGGTCCTGCCGCCCGACCAGGCCATCGGCCACCCGTACTTCGAGACCCGCGGCATGATCCGAGAGGTCGAAGATCCGATCATCGGCACGCTGAAGATCCCGGGCAACCCGCTGCGCATGTCTGCTCAGCCGGAGGTGCTCACGCTCACCGCGCCGCTGCTCGGCCAGCACAACGGCGAGGTGCTGCACGAGTTGGGGTACAGCGACGAGCAGATCGCCGCGCTCACGGCCGCAGGCACGCTTCGGTCGGCTGCAACCTGACGCTCGGCCTCGGTAGCGCACGCGGTGCTCTATCAACCCTTTGTTTGATTTGCGGCGCACCGCGGCGATCCATTCAGCTTGCAGTTCGCAGTTCATTTCCAAGGAGCGTTGATGACCCATCCAACCCGTGACCGACGAGCGAGCCTCGAGGATCGCCCCCTCAAGCACGTCGTGGTACTTGGGGCCAACGGCACGATGGGATTCGGCAGCGGCGGCCTCTTCACCCAGGCCGTTCCCCGGGTCACATTCCTTGCCCGGACCCGCGAGAAGGCGGCCGAAGGCGTGGCCGCAGCGGTCAAGCAGGTCCGCTCATCGAGCCTCGCGACCCGCACGGACGTGGGCGACTACGAAGACGACCTCGAACGCACCCTGGCGGATGCGGACCTCGTCTTCGAGGCACTGTCCGAGGACATGGAGATCAAGCGCGAGATGTTCGAGCGCGTCGACGCGGCACGGCGGCCCGATTCCATCGTCGCCACGGTCACGTCGGGCATCTCGATCAATGCGTTGTGTGAAGGCCGCAGTGACAGCTTCCGCAAGAACTTCCTCGGTCTGCATTTCTTCAATCCACCGAATGTGATCGTCGGTACAGAACTGATCGCGGGTCGTGAAACCGATCCGGCCGTGGTCGATTTCGTCGAGGCATTCGCGGAATTGAAGCTCGGCCGCGAGATGGTGCGCACCTATGACACGCCCGGGTTCGCCGGCAACCGGGTTGGCTTCAAGGTCCTGAACGAGGCTGCGCAGCTGGCTGAGGAGTACGGACCGGCCGCAGTCGAGCGCATCATCGGGCCCTACACCGGACGTGCCCTCACGCCGCTGGCCACCATCGACCTCGTCGGATGGGACGTCCACAAGGCCATCGTCGACAACGTCTACGACCTCACGAATGACGAGGCCCACGAGACCCTTCGTATGCCCGCATATATGGACGCGCTCGTGGCCAAGGGCGTGCTCGGCGACAAAAGCGGCCGCGGCTTCTTCGCCAAGGAGGGCGGCAAGAAGGTCGTGCTCGACCCGGCCAGCGGCGAATACCGGCCGTTTGAACCGGTCGACCGCGCTGACCTCGCCTACGTGGACGACATCGCCCGCCTCTACGCCCAGGGCCGATACAAGCAGGGCGTCGCCGCTTTCCTCGCTGCGCCCGGTGAAGCCGCCACCATCGCCCGCCGGGTCGTGGCCGG
Source organism: Acidimicrobiales bacterium (assembly GCA_043734485.1). Lineage (GTDB taxonomy): Bacteria > Actinomycetota > Acidimicrobiia > Acidimicrobiales > JANYDT01 > JAYUDQ01. The sequence goes on from JAYTFI010000195.1 coordinate 2,610, forward strand.
CTACATCAGCTACGCCTTCGAACGGGTCGGCGAAGTGGCCGAGACGATCAACGCCATTGACCGCATCATGGCCGCCGGGTTCAACTGGGCCCCGCCGAGCGTGCTCGTCGATGCCATGGGAGCGGCCGCTGCGGTCGCGCTCATCGAGGGTGCACAATTGAACGTTCCCGCCGTGCTTGCGGATGCCGCCAGCGCGGGTCGCACCGCACCGTTCTTCCTGCACCCCACCATGAACCCCGGCAAGTTCTTCGTCGCCGCGTGACCCCCAGAACTCACCAACAAACAGGAGCGTTGAACAATGAGTGAGACCTACATCCTCGGCGGCTACCAGACCGACTTCTCCCGCAACTGGACCAAGGAGAACAAGCACTTCTCCGCCCTCATGAACGAGGGCGTCCAGGGTGCGCTGCAGCACTGCGACATCGACCCGGCCGACGTCGATTCCGCCCATGTGGGCAACTTCGCGGCCGAGCTGTACTGCATGCAGGGCCATCTCGGCGCGTTCTTCGTCGAGGCTGATCCGGCGTTCTCGGGCATCCCGACCATGCGCCATGAGGCCGCGTGCGCATCGGGCAGCATCGCCATCCTGGCCGCATCGGCCGAGATCGAAGCCGGCCGATACGACCTGCAGGCCGTCGTCGGCATCGAGCAGATGAAGACCGTGTCGCCGGCAGTCGGCGGCGACTACCTCGGCACCGCGGCGTGGTATGCCGACGAGGCCGCCGGTGTGGAGTTCCCGTTCCCGAAGCTGTTCGGCCGCCTCGGTGACGAGTACGACGCCCGCTACGGCCTGCTCGACGAGCACCTCGCCGAGATCAGCAGGATCAACTACGCGAACGCCAAGCTGAACCCGAACGCGCAGACCCGCACGTGGTACATGAACAAGGAGCATGCGCTCAGCCGTGGGGACGACAACGCGCAGATCGGCGGGCGCATCCGCATCTCCGACTGCTCGCAGGTGACCGACGGAGCGGTCTGTGTGTTCCTCGCGTCCCGTTCGTACGCAGAGACGTACGCAGCGAAGCGCGGCATCACCATCGAGGAGATCCCGACCATCAAGGGGTGGGGACACAACACTGCGCGCTTACGGTTCGCCGACAAGGTGGCCGAGAGCAAGGACAGCGAGTACGTGCTGCCCCATGTCCGCTCGACGATCACGTCAGCCTGGAAGCGCGCCGGCCTGCCGGGTGTCGACGCCATCGACGGTATCGAGACGCACGACTGCTTCACCACGTCGGAGTACATGGCCATCGACCACTTCGGTCTCACCAAACCGGGCGAGAGCTGGGTCGCCATCGAGTCGGGCGACATCGCGCTCGACGGGAAGTGCCCGATCAACCCTTCCGGTGGGCTAATCGGCGCCGGCCATCCGGTGGGTGCCACCGGTGTACGCCAGCTCCTCGACGCCTACCTACAGGTGACCGATCAGGCCGGCGATTACCAGGTGAAGGATGCGAAGACGTTCCAGACGTTGAACATCGGCGGAAGTGGCACGACGAGTGTCAGTTTCGTCGTCGGCATTTGAACTTCCGGGGTGCGGCGGGGTGAGCCACCATCACTTGACATCCTCAAAAAGTGCCCACTAAAGTTAGTCACTGAAGAAAGTGACGAGCAAAAGGGGCAGCTGTGCGAGTTGGAGCATCCGGTGCAGCGCTGCGCAACGTCAATCGCAGCGCGGTGCTCCGTCTGATCGGCCGCAGCGGGCCGATCTCGCGTACCGACATCGCCCATCGCCTCGGCGTGAGCGCCGGCACCGTCACCGCGCTGACCCGTGGTCTCATCGAGTCGGGCGTCGTTGAAGCACTGGAGATGGCCTCGAGCAGCGGAGGCCGGCCCGCCGAACTCCTCGGGCTGGTCGGCTCGGTCGCCGTCGCTGTCGGGGTCAAGGTGGCCGACGATCACATCGCTGTGGTCCGGGCCGACCTCGACGGCACCGTGCTCGCGGGCGAGACCCATCCGTTCGACGCGACTGCGAACCCGTTCCCGACTCTCGCCGACATCCTGGAGCCGCATGTGCGCCGGGCGGGGGAGTCGCACATCCTGCTCGGTGTCGGACTCGGCCTTCCGGGCTTCGAAGATCCCTACGGATCCGGCGTCGTGCAGGCGCCCCTGTTCGGGTGGCGGAACATGCCCGTCGGCGAGCACCTCGCCCGGACGCTCGGCGTTCCCGTCCTAGTCGACAACGACGTCAACACCCTCGCCGTGGCCGAGAGCCTCTACGGGGTCGCCCGTGGGCTGGACCATTTCCTGACGATCACGATCGGCCGCGGCGTGGGCATGGGCATCGTGGTCGGCGGCGAGCTCTACCGCGGCGCACGCGGCTCGGCCGGTGAGTTCGGCCACGTGTGCGTCGAGCGTGACGGCCGTGCGTGCGCGTGCGGAAAGCGGGGCTGCCTCGAGACGATCGTCTCGGAGCCTGCGCTCCTGCTGGCCGCCCGCCAGCGCCGCTTCGTGACCAAAGATGTCCGGGCCGACGGCCTCGCTGCGAAGGCGGCGGCCGGCCACTCGGGCATTGCCGGCCTCTACGCAGAAGCGGGCACGGTCCTGGGACGCGCCGCCGCGGCGGTCGCCGTGGTTATGAACCCGCAGGCGGTCGTGGTCGGGGGCGAGGGCACCCGGGCATGGCAGTTCATGGCGGCCGCCTTCCACGACGCGTTCGAAGCAGACAGCTTCCCGCCGGTCCGAGGAGCGACGGCGATCCACGTCGAGCCGTGGGACGACTCGAAGTGGGCGCTCGGTGCCGCGTCGCTTGTGCTGCGTTCGCCGTTCCTGAACCCGCTGCACGACCATCCGACCATCGAGCAGATCCGCAGCCGTCTCGACGAAGGCGTGCAGGCATCGCAGGCATCGCAGCCACAGCGATCACCGGACGGCGCGGCCAGGAGCGCCGGGGCATCGCGGTGGTAGGGACCCGGGGATGGCGCAAGGCCGGGATCGTGTCGATGTTCCTGGCGCCGAGCCTTCTCGCGCTGCTGGCGTTCTCGATCGGCCCGATGCTCGGGACGGCGTGGGTGAGCCTGCACGAGTGGAACCTCATCCGCCGGCCGGCGTTCGTGGGACTGGCGAACTACCGCGAGCTGCTGCACGACGACCGCTTCCATCGCGCCATCTTCAACACGCTCTACTACCTCGTCGGCTACCTCCCTCTCGTGCTCGTCGGCGGGCTGGCCCTGGCGGTGCTGCTGAACTCGCGTGTCCGCATGGCCGGGCTGTTCCGTGCGCTCTACTTCCTCCCGGTCGTGACGAGCTGGGTCGTCGTGTCGCTGCTGTGGAAGTGGCTGCTGAACCCCAAGGACGGCGTCGTCAACTGGGTGATCGGGCAGTTCGGGTTCCATGGCCCGGGTTGGTGGACGTCACGGACATGGGCTATCCCGTCCGTGATCCTGGCCTCGGTGTGGAAGGACCTCGGCTTCGTGATGGTCCTGTTGCTCGCCGGCCTGCAGGCAATTCCGGAGACGCTCTACGAGGCGGCCGTACTGGACGGCGCGTCCGCGTTCCAACGTCTGCGGGCCATCACGCTCCCGTTGCTGACGCCGTCGCTGTTCTTCGTCGTCGTCATCAGCCTGATCAACGGCTTCCAGGTGTTCGACCAGGTGTGGGTGATGACGGGAGGCGGACCTGCGGGGTCGTCGACCGTCGTGGTCGAGCAGATCGTGAAGAACACGTTCAGCTACGGACGGGCAGGGTACGCGTCGGCGCAGAGCATGGTGCTCTTCGCCATCATCCTCATCGTCACGGCGATGCAGGTCCGCCTCCAGAAGCGGTGGGTGTTCTATGGCTGACAACCGTGCCGTGGACGCCCGGTCCACGGCACGGACGGCTCTTCGATACACCGTGCTGCTCGTCGGAGTCGCGGTCATGGTCGGGCCGTTCGTCTGGATGCTCATCGCGTCGCTGAAGACCGATCGGAACATCCAGCAGATACCGCCGACGCTTCTGCCCGACCCGGTGACCGGTCGCAACTACGGCCGGGTCGTCGAGGCGTTCCCGTTCTGGCGTTTCACCGTCAACAGCCTCGGCCTGTCGGTGCTGTCGACGCTGCTCCAGCTCGTTCTCGCGAGCACAGCCGCGTACTGCTTCGCCCGCATCGAGTTCCGTGGCCGCGAGCTGCTTTTCGGGCTCTACCTGGCCACGATGATGATCCCCCTGCAGGTCGTGATCGTTCCCCTGTTCATCGAGATGCGCAACCTCGGCCTGGTGGACAGCTACGCCGGGCTGCTGCTGCCGACGCTGGTGTCGAGCTTCGGCACGTTCCTGATGCGCCAAGCCTTCCTCGCACTCCCCAAAGATCTCGACGAAGCCGCCTTCGTCGATGGCGCCGGTCACCTTCGGGTGTTCTCCCGCATCCTGCTGCCGCTCGTTGGCCCGGCGTTGGCCACCTTCGCGGTGTTCGCGTTCATGGCCAGTTGGAACGCCTTCCTGTGGCCGCTGGTGATCAGCGCGGGAAGCGAGGAGCACATGACCCTTCCGGTGGGTCTGGCCCGCCTGCAAGGTCGATTCACGACGAACTGGAACGTGGTGATGGCAGGCGCGCTGATCACCATCGCGCCGATTGTCGCCTTCTACTCCTTCACCCAACGCTGGGTGATCCGCAGCGTCGCTTTCTCGGGCACCAAGGGCTGACCGCCCACCGCTCCGCGCCCCAATCCGCAGCACCCGGATCCACCCGACGTCGGATGCGACGGCATCGGGTTTCGCTTCTCATTGCCATGCACGTACCAACCAAGGAGACCCGCCATGCCCGACATCCTGACCGACACGACCCTTCCGAGCGCACCATGAAGCCCCGCGGGAGAACTGCCCGCCGGGCACTCCTCGGCCTGCTGGCCGCCAGTTCGCTGGTGCTGAGCGCCTGCAGCAGCGACAAAGCGAGCGACACCACGGCCGCGGCCGAAACCACCGCCACACCGTCCGCCGAGACCACAGCGGCGGCCGTCGACACGACCGCCGCGCCGGCCGACACCACCACAGCCGCTGAGACGACCGCATCGGTCGCGCCGGCCACGGGCGACGCCGTGAAGCTGAGCTACTTCACGTTCTCCGCCGCGCCGGACCACCTGAAGGACCTCGACGCCATCGTCAAGGCTTTCGAGGGCGAGAACCCGACCATCAGCATCGACGTGAAGACCGCGTCGTACGCGGACTACTTCACCGCGCTGCAGACGCAGGTGGCCGGCAAGAGCGCGCCCGACACGTTCGAGCTCAACTTCGAGAACTTCGTGACCTATGCACGCAGCGGAGCGCTGCTCGATCTGACGCCCATCATGAAGGCGGACGGGATCGACCCGTCCCGCTATTACCCGCTCGCGCTGAAGGGGTTCACCGAGGGCGGCAAGCAGTACGGCCTCCCGGCCACCTTCTCGGACGTGGTGTTGCTCTACAACAAGACCTTGTTCGACAAGGCTGGCATCGCCTATCCGACGGCCGACTGGACATGGGATGACGAGCAGGCTGCGGCCCAGAAGCTCACCGACGCGGCCGCGGGCACCTTCGGCGACTACCAGCCTGTGTCGTTCTTCGAGTTCTACAAGGCGCTCGCGCAGGCCGGCGGATCGTTCTTCGGTGCCGACGGCAAGGCCGCTTTCAACGACGCCAAGGGCGTTGCCGCGGCGACGTGGCTCACCGCCAAGCCGGGCAAGACCATGCCGACCCTGGCCGACATCGGCGGCACACCGGACTTCGACACGGCACTGTTCAAGAGCGGCAAACTGGCCATGTGGCACAACGGCATCTGGCAGTTCGCCGGCCTCAAGGACGCGGGCGTCGACTACGACATCGCCGTCGAACCCGGCAAGTCGGCGAAGGCCAACGCGGTGTTCATGAACGCGGCCGTCGCGTCCAACGACACCAAGCACCCGGCCGAGGCGGCGAAGTGGATCGCGTTCCTCACGGGGTCGCCGAAGACGGTCGAGACGCGCCTCGCCTCGAGCTGGGAGTTGCCTGCCGTGAGCGACCCGGGCTCGTTCAGCTCGTACCTCTCGATCACCCCGCCGGCCAACCGCAAGGCGGTCATCGAAGCGCTCGACAACGTCGCCCTGCCACCCGTGATCGAACGCCAGCAGGAGATGCAGGACGCGGTCAACAAGGCACTCGAGAGCATCGTCAGCGGCGGGGTGTCGGTGCAGGACGCGCTCGACAACGCGGTCACCGACGTCAACGGCCTCCTCGGCAAGTAGGCATTGGCGATGAACGATTCCACCGCTCTGCGCACACTGGCCCGCCGCAGTGTGGAGGTCATTGCCGGGGCCCAGGATGCGGGCGGGGCCTACCCGGCCTCACCCACGTTCCCGGTGTACCGCTACAGCTGGTTCCGCGACGGTTCGTTCATCGCCGACGCGATGAGTCGGGTCGGAGCGGTCACGAGCTCGGAATCGTTCTTCGGCTGGTGCAGCCGAGTGCTGGTCTCCCGGCGCGACGCGATCGAGGATCTCGTTGCCCGTGCGGGGAGTCCTATCCACCGTGACGAGTACCTCCCGACTCGTTACACGCTCGCCGGTGGCGACACCGGCGAGCAGTGGTGGGATTTCCAGATCGATGGTTACGGGACCTGGATGTGGGCACTCGTCGCGCACGCCGATCGTCACGGCACCTCGCTCGCCCCGTACCGCGATGCGGCTTCGTTGAGCGCCCGCTACCTGTGCGCGTTCTGGAAGGAGCCGTGCTTCGACTGGTGGGAGGAGCTTCCCGACGATGTCCATCCGAGCACGCTCGCGTCGGTGCACGCGGGGCTGCGCGCAGCCTTGTCGTCCGCGCTCCTCGAAGACGATGACGTCTCGCGTTGCGAGGTTGTGTGTTCGGCCATTGAGGCGATCCTCGCGGACGAGGCGGTCGTCGATGGTCACCTCACGAAGTCCATTGGTCGCAACGACGTAGATGCCAGCCTCATCGCCTGCCTCACGCCGTTCGGAGCGATCGGGCCAACGTCGGAAATCGGTCAGTGTACATATGATCGGGTTCGCGACGACCTCGCTCCGGACGGCGTGCACCGATATCTTGCCGACACGTTCTACGGCGGCGGTCGGTGGCTGGTCCTCGCCGGCTTCATTGGCTGGCACGAGGCCCGCACCGGTCGCATCGATCGGGCGGAACGGCGATTGCGGTGGATGCAGCGCCAGGCGACGGGTGACGGCCTCCTGCCCGAACAGGTGACCTCCAGTTCTCTGTACCCCGAACGGGTGCAGGAGTGGGTCGACAAGTGGGGCCCGGTGGCCACACCGCTGCTGTGGTCGCACGCCATGTACCTGACGTTGGGCAGTGAGCTATGCCTCTGGGGCACAGACCTCGCCGAGGCATCGCCATGACCGTGGACGGCTCAGTGACGATTGCGGATTCGGCGCCTCCCATGATTCACAGACCGCACGGGTCGGGTCATCCGTACCGCCAGGACCTCGATCAGCGTGTCCCCGTGCAGCCGATGGCGGACGAGCCGTTCGAGATCCGCATCGTCGCCTCGTCAGACGTTCGGGACGTGACGGTCGAGCTGTCCGATGGCTCACGCATTGTCGCCCGACACGTGGACGCGGCCGATCTCGTTCAGGAGGTCGGTCCGTACTCGGCCGGAACTACGGCCGAGGGTCACCTCGCGTCCGCGGCCGAGGCGTCGCGACTCGCGCAGGGTGCGGCCGTGTGGGTGGCAACGGCGACGATCTCGAGCGCGCTCAGCTACCGCATCACAGGCGTTCTGGGCGGCGCGACCCTGACGACCGAAGGCTTCGATGTCGACCCCGCGCACTGGGCCGACGACGGCGGCCGGATCGCGGTCGCCGGCGAGGCCCACGCGCGCCTTGAGCCTGCGTCGGTCCGCTGGCTGGTGGGTTCGGTCAACGGCCCGGCCCGGGTGCGGTTCCGGCTCCGGCTTGACCCCGACCAGCACATCGTCGGGCTCGGCGAGCGCTACGCAACCGTTGACCACCGTGGCGAGGTCCTCGATGCGGTCGTGTTCGAGCAGTACAAGCACCAGGGCCGACGCACCTATCTGCCGGTGCCGATGGCGGTCGTCGTCGGTGGTGACCACTGGGGCTTCCACGTCGTCACCACGCGGCGAACCTGGTTCGACCTCGGCGCCTCGGATCCGGACTGGATCGTGGTCGAGGCCGAGGTGGATCCGGACGATCCGGTCCTGCAGCTGTCGCTCTGGTCGGGGCCGCCGAACAAGGTCGTGCAGCGATTTCTCGACGCGACCGGGCAGCCGCCTGTGCCCGCCCCATGGATCTTCGAGCCGTGGATGAGCGGGAACGAGTGGAACACGCAGGAGCGGGTCGAACAGGAGGTCGGCCGGAGCCTGCGTGAGGGCATAGCCGTCGGCGTCGTGGTCATCGAGGCGTGGAGCGACGAGTCGACGTTCGTGGCCTTCCGGGACGCGACCTACGAGGTCCATCCTGATGGCCGCCCGCACCGGCTCGCCGACTTCACATTCCCGCCCGACGGTGCGTGGCCGGATCCGGTGGGCATGGTGCGGCGGCTGCACGAGCAGGGTGTCCGTGTGCTGCTCTGGCAGATCCCGCTCGTGCCGACCGACCGGGGCGAGACCGGGCAGGTTGCCGCCGACGCCGCCGCACTGGAATCGCGGGGCCTGTGCGTCCGCGAGGCCGACGGTACCGCCTACCGCAACCGCGGCTGGTGGTTCCCGGGGGCGCTGCTTCCGGACTTCACCGATCCGGAGGCCCGCCGCTGGTGGCGCGAGCGCCGCCGCTACCTGCTCGACGAGGTCCGTATCGACGGGTTCAAGACCGATGGCGGCGAGCACCCCTGGGGTCGCGATCTGGAATACGCCGACGGCACGTGCGGGGCGGAATCCAACAACCGCTTCCCAGTACTGTTCGGACAGACCTTTCATGAGCTCATCGCCGACGTCGGAAGTGACGGCATCACGTTCAGCCGGGCGGGGTTCACCGGCTCCGCGGCCTTCCCGGGTCACTGGTCAGGCGACGACGACTCGACGTGGGCGGGACTGCGGGCCGCCATCCGCGCCGGGCTGAGTGCCGGTGTGGCGGGGATCTACTACTGGGGCTGGGACCTTGCCGGCTTCTCCGGGCCGATCCCCGATGCCGAGCTCTACCTCCGCTCGGCCGCATTGGCTGCGCTGTGCCCGATCATGCAGTACCACGCCGAGTTCAACGACCACCGTGTCCCGAGCAACGACCGCACACCCTGGAACATTGCGGAGCGGACCGGCGATCCTGTGGTGCTGTCCGGGTTCCGGCGCTTCGCCGAGCTGCGCCATCGGCTGGTTCCCTACCTGGCCGAGCAGTCCGAGCGGTCGGTCGCTAGTGGACGACCGCTGATGCGATCGCTGTGCTTCGACCACCCCGACGACCCCGAGATCTGGGCCGCACCGCTCCAATTTCAGCTCGGCGACGACCTTCTCGTCGTCCCCGTCACGGAACCGGGAGCGGCAGGAGTGTCAGCGTACCTACCCGCCGGAGAGTGGGTCGATGCCTTCACGGGTGAGGCGCACGCAGGCGGCGGGTGGGCCGTGCGGGCCGTGGGGCTGGACGAGATCGCCGTCTATCGGCGGGCGATCTCGTCGCCGACGCTCGACGGCGTGTTCGACGGGTGTCGAAGCGGAGCGGAGGCGGGGCCCGCGGCGGTCAGACTCAGTACGGCCGATCGCCCGCAATTGTGATGCGCTCCATCACCCGGCGGTTCGGGAAGTAGTCGGACGCGGCGTAGTGCTGCGTCGACCGGTTGTCCCAGAACGCGATGTCGCCGGCGTTCCAGCGGAAGCGGCACTGGTACTCGGGGAACGTGGCCTGCCGATACAAGAAGCCGAGCACGTGGTCACTCTCCGCCTGCTCGAGGCCGACGATGTGCTGCGTGAAGGCGGCGTTGACGTACAGCGTCTTGCGGCCGGTCTCGGGGTGGGTGCGCACGACCGGATGTTCGACCGGCGGGAAGTCCGGACGGAGCCCGTCACGCTTGGCCTCGTCCATGCCGCGCCCGAACGTGTTGATCCAGTCGTGCACGGCCACGAGGCCGTCGATGCGCTCCTTCACCGCCTCGGTGAGGCAGTCGTAGGCCGCGCCCATGTCGGCCCAAAGCGTGTCGCCGCCGACGGCGGGCAGTTCGACTGCGCGTAGCACCGACCCGAGTGATGGGCATTCCCGCCAGGTGACATCGCTGTGCCAGATGTTCTCCGTGCCCTTGGCGTTGGTGCCCTTCTCGAGGCGGACCACTTCGGGCGCGTCCTCGGGCTGCGTATTGGTCCGCAGCTTGATGAACGGATGAGCCTCGAGCGGGCCCCAGTTCTTGGCGAACGCGACCTGTTGCGCGCCGGTGAGGTGCTGGCCGCGGAAGAAGATCACCTTCCACTCGAGGAGGGCCCGGTTGAGCTCCGCGTGCAGGGCGGCATCGAGCGGCTGCGTCAGATCGATGCCGGTGATCTCGGCCCCGATCGTCGGCGTCATCGGATTGATCGCAAAGCGCGCATACGGCTGGTCCACCCAATCGTCGGGTGTACGCAGCGCCATTCGAGGTCCGGGTCCTCGGGAGGTGAGGGGTGGGGCGGCGGTGAGCATGGTGGCCTCGTCTCGATTCGTCGGGGATCAGTGCAGTGCGTAGGGGGCCGGCGTGCCGTTCAGCGGGCGGGTGGTGACGAGTGCGTGTGCAGGTCGGGGTGCGGTGACCACGGCAAGGCCGGTGCTGACGAGCTCGTCGGTGACTGCGGCCGCGGACAGGTGTCTTTCGCGGTTGTGGCGGGACCACTCCCAGCCGGCCATCGTGCCGACCAGCAGAGTGTGCAGCTGTTCGACACGGCTGCGACGGACATCGTGCGGGAGTGGGCTGAGAGAGTGCATCAGGTGGTTGCTGACGACGCGCATGGTCGCCGCAGCAGGAAGCTCGGCCACGAGGTGGGCGGCCATGGTGTCCCAGCGGGCCCGGGCCAGGAAGCGGGCATACCAGCTGTGGGTCGTGGTGACGACCTCGATGAGCGGGACGACGATCGCCTCCACGAGCGCAACCACGTCGTCGAGGCGGCCTTCGTTCCGCAGGGTGAACAGATGCCGTTCCCGACGCTCGTTCACAACGCGCATGCGGGCGTCGTAGACGGCAGTGACAAGCCCGGCCCGGTCGCCGAAGTGGTATTGCGCGGCCGAGTGGTTGCGCTGTCCGGCCGCGGAGCTGACGTCGCGAAGCGATACGCCTTCGATACCCCGCTCCGCGAACAGCCGCTCGGCCTGCTCGATGAGCGCTTCCCGAGCGCTGCCGTTGGGACGGGCCACGCAGGGAAGTTTAAGCTGTCTGACTTAAATTCGTCAATTGGTTTGCAGCGGCCGACCTCCTGAACCACCTGCCGACCACGGGCAGATCCCACATGCATTCGGCCTGGGCGATGGCGACGGCCGACCGCACGAGGTGCTCCGAGCCGTCGACGACTGCGAAGCGGGGGTTCCAGCGCGGCCCGTACTTGGCGTTGAAGTGCCAGAGCGACGCGATCTGCATGTCGGAGCTCAGCCGCTTCAGCACGGCGCGCTGGAACGTCTGCCACGGACCGCTACCGGTCTCGTGCGCGAGCACAGCCCGCATGGTCGCGAAGTTCAGGGCGACGCTGCCCTGTTTTTCGTGGGCCAGATGGCGGATGGTCTCGACGATCACGAAGTCGAGCAGGCCGTTCGGCCGTTCGGCTGTGTCGCGGCGCATGAGGTCGAGTGACCACCCGCCGATCGCCTCGCTCGGCACGAACTGGCAGAAGGCGGCCGGCTCGCCATCGGGACCGGTGCAGACGGCCAGCAGCAAGTTCGCGTCGCGTGGGTCGAACAGTCGCCCGAGGGTCATGGAGAAGCCTCGTTCGGTCGCGCCCCGCCGGCTCTTGCCCATGAGCTCGACGAGCCCCTGGCGGGCGGTCGCGTCGAGCGTCGTGGGGTCGTGGAACGTGACGGTGTACCCGTTGCGGGCGACGCGGTTCACGGCTTGGCGCAGGCTCTTGCGGTCGCCGCCCGCGAGGCTGAACGTGGCCACATCGACGACCGCCTCGTCGCCGACATACACCCCCGTCATGCCGAAGCCGTTGTACACGTCGAGCCACTCCTTCGACGCGCCGAGGACGGCAACGCTCCAGCCCCGCTCATGGACGAACTCGTGGAAGGCGGCCCAGGCGGTGCGACGCTCGCCGACGGGGCCGATCGGGTCGGGCGAAACGAGGCAGGCGCTTCCGTAGACGGCATAGCTGACGACGGTCGAGCCATGGAAGAAGTGCGTCCGGTCGTCGCGCAGCGCGAAGTAGTCGAGCGTACCGCCGCCGTACTCCGCCACGATGCCGCGAGCCCGGCGCTCGGCCCCGATGCGGGCCTGGTCCTGCACGACCCGGGCGACAACGGGGCGTAGGGCCCGCCACATGGCCAGCACCGTGATGGCGATGCCGGCACCGAAGAGTCCTGGCCGCAGGAAGTCGTCGAGGCGGTCGGACAGCGCGACGGCCGGACGGTAGGCCATGCCCGAGGCGACTGCCCTCGCCGCCCGTCCTAGGGGTAGTCGGCGGTGGTGATGCCTTGCGGTGACGACCTCGATGGTGGCGAGCCCGGCGGCGAAGGCGACGCCGAGTCCGGCCACGAAGGTAGCCACTGCATGCCGTCCGGCGCGCAACTCCGAACCGCCCTGGAACGAGGCCGAGCGGAACCCGAACCAGGTCGCCGTGCACGCCGCCGCCGCAGCCTCCTCGATGTCCGCGCCCTTCACGAGATGACCCACGACGAGGACGCCCATCAGCGCGAGCGCAAGTTGCCAGGCCCGGCGCTGTCCGCGCAGGAGCGCAGGAGCGAGGGCTACGAGGACCACGCCGAGCGCAGCCACGACGCCGACTGCGGCCTGCGCGGCGCCGGCCGAGAAGATGCTGGAGACGAGACGCACCGCCGATGGGGCGGGGGGCGTCGTCGCCGAGTGGACCGCGAGCGCGCCTGTGGCGACGGCAAGGGCGGCGCCGATGCGGCGCGTCCGGCGGCGGATGGTGATGGCATGCGCCGTCTGCGGGCGCTCCCGAACGAGGAGCAACGCCCCGAACACGGCTCCGAACGCAAGGCCGAGGATGTGCTCATGTCCCGCCAGGTCGGGGAGCACTGCGGTTTCGAGCACCATCGAGGCAGCAAGCAGCATTGCCAGCATCGGGGTTCGGAAGGCGACCGCAACTGCCATGCCGACGGCGATGACTGCCACTGAGGGACCGGTATCGCGATCGGTCAGATGGGACAGGGTGATGCCGAGCCACGAGTGGTGGCCGGTGACTACAACAATATGCGCACAGAGGTTCACGCCGACCTGCGTGGCGGCGGCGATGAGCAATGTCCTACGGCTGCCGACGCAGGCTTCGGCAAGCAACAGGACGATGAGGATCTGGGTGACCGAGCCGAGGACGGGTAGGCGGGGTGCGGGTGCGATGAGCGAGAGGGGGCTGCGGGCCATGACCCGCCAGATCGGCTGGGAAAGCCGGACGGCGCTGACGGCATCGACGATTCGGGCCGAGAAGGGGTGTCGGCGCATCGTGTCGCAGATGACGACCAGCAGCGATCCCACGAGACTCAGCTTGAAAGCCCGCCAGCCGCGTTGCTGCCAGACGATGCGGACCTGACCGATAGTTCGTGCGGTCTCCTCGTGGAGCCGTTGGACCGGGCCGTTCATGCCGGGCTCCCCGCCGCGTCGGTGACGCTCGGATGGGCGACCAACCGGAGATCGACCGATCCGTAGCGGGTGACCTTGCGCCAGCCGTCCGGTCGACCGCCGACCCAACGCAGTGCCGATGCCGCTATCGCAGCCAGCTGGAGGGGGCGCCAGAACAATCGGAGCAACGGCACGTATGCGAGCAGACCCTTCGGCTCGCGGTTGGCCAGAACAGTAAGTGCACAGACGACAAGGTCAGCAGCTGCCGAGATTCCGATGATGCCCACGGCTTCGCTCAGGTTGTGCACTACGAGGAGGTAGAGAAGGAACGCGTCGGTCGATGGCCCGGCGAGCGGAAGCACGACCTGCGAGAGCAGCATCCAGGGCAGGCCCAGCAGTCCGACCCGGCCGGCGCGTCGGCGCAGCAGCTCGGCCCGGTGCTTTGCGATCACCTCGACCGTCCCGTACGACCATCGGCGGCGCTGACGCATGACGTCGCGGACAGTCTGCGGCGCCTCCGTATGGGCGATGGCATCGGGCTCGTAATCGATCCGCCAGCCGCGCTCGAGCAGGGTGACCGTCAGATCGGCATCCTCGACGAGGGTGTCGGTGGAGTAACCACCGGCCTCGAGCACGGCCGATCGCCTGAACGCACCGGCTGCGCCGGGCACCACCGCGACCACGTTGGCGAAGGCCTGCGCCCGGCGGTCGAGGTCGAGCGCGACGAGGTACTCGATCGCCTGCAGCTTGCCGAGGACCGAGCGCTGGTTGCCAACCTTCACGTTGCCGGCCACGGCGCCGACTGCGGGGTCGTCGAAGTGGGGGAGCACGGCTTCGAGAAGGCCCGGATCGACGAGCGTGTCGGCGTCGATCACGATGACCACATCGCCACGGGCTTCCGCGAACGCTCGGTTCAACGCGCCGGCCTTCTTCGACGCAGGCTGCGACAGCACGCGCACGCAGACGTCGGGGCATCGAGCTGCCTGCATCTCGGCCTGGACAGCGGTTGCGTCCGTCGAGCCGTCGTCGACGACGAGGATCTCGAGCGATTCGGGTCCGCCCGGGTGGCGAAGCTGCTGGAGCGCGGCGACCGTCTTCGCTATCACGGTCGCCTCGTTGTGGGCCGGTACGGCGATGGTGACAGTTGGCCACGCGAGACCGGCTGGACGCGTCGGCTGGGCGGCTCGCTCGCGCATCCAGCGACGATGCCGGCGGGACTCGAGGATCGCCAGCGGCACCGTCCATACGAGGCGAAGTATCGACAAACCCGCGATCGCACTCAGGGCGACGATGAACGCGCGCCGAAGTGCGACCCACAGTCGGAACGTGGCGATGATCATCAGACCGCGAAGCTCCGAGGCCCGCCCACGCCGCTCGACGTAGGGGGTCCGAATCGAGCCGTCGAGTCCGTCGACGGTGGTGAACAGGTAGTGCTGCGCCTTGAGGTGGTCGATGATCGCCGGCAATGCCGTGATCGTCTCGGAGCGATTGCCGCCCCCGTCGTGGAGAAGCACGATCGAGCGTTCCTGGATCCTGCTCGCGACACGCGCCTCGATCGCCGCGGTCCCTGGGGTCGACCAGTCCAGCGGATCGACGTTCCAGGCGACGGCGTGTTCGCCGAGATCATTGGCGAGCTGGTCGGCACCGACCTTGTGGCTCGACGTGTCACCTGCACCGAACGGTGATCGGAACAGCACTGGATGACGACCGGTGATCCCCTCGATGACGGCCGCCCCTCCAGCGATCTCCGCCTCGGCCTGGAGCCGACCGACATGGGACAGGTCCTTGTGGGAGTAAGTGTGGTTGCCGACGACGTTGCCGTCGCGCATTGCCTCGCGCACGAGGCCGGGGTGCTTCTGTGCCTCTTGGCCGATGACGAAGAAGGTGGCCGGCACGTGGGCCCGCCGCAGGATGTCGAGGATCGCTGGGGTCCAGCGCGGATCGGGTCCGTCGTCGAACGTGAGCGCCACGACGCCCCGCGCGTGGACGTCCTCGATAGGCCGTGCTCCGGCGCTGGCGATGGCCACTGTTGGTGCGGTACGCCGGGCTGCAAGTGGCAACTGATCCAGTGCGGTCGGCTCGTCGGCCCCGACCCTCCACAGGGCGATGCCACCGAGATGACGTTGCAGGGCGATCGATGCTCCAGCCGCGATCGAACGGCCATCGGCGTACCAGAGCGTGCGGCCGTCCGGAAGGTGTACCCGCCACTCGCCGCTTCTCGCATCCCAAAGGCGTTGCGCGCCGGGTGCTGCGGCGAGCTTCGCCGACTCGCGGGCTGAGTACTCGATCGCGTGGCGCGGGCTCGACCAGGCGTAACCGTAAGACGCGACGCCGAGTAGCAGCTTGTCGGCCGGAATCGAACGAAGCGCTACGTCCAGGCTCTTCGACACCCACGGCAGCGAGGCGATTGGACCCGGCCCCGTACCGAGCTCGTGCTCGTCGTAGGCCATCCACGTGATGTGGTCCGAGACGCGAGCGAGCGCACCGAGGTCGTAGCCGACGAGGTCGGGGTCGCTCGTATCCGTGAAGGACGGAACGGCGACATCGACGATCCGGGCACCGAGTGCCTCGTCGAGGTCTCGGATCATGGCCGGGTACCGCTTGCGCACTGTTGCTGGAAGGTTCTCGAAGTCGAGGACCACGCCATCCCACCCCTGTTGGGCCACCAGCTTGGTCAGTGCACTTATGAAGAGCCGTCGGGCAGGGGGGCTGGCGACGAGCTCGCGGACGCGCTCGCCGTTGAAGATGGTGCCGTCGAAGTTCGAGACGACGGCGAGCGCACGGGTGCCCGCGGCATGAGCGCGAACTAGCGTGTCGGACGCGTCCGAGACCTCGAGTGTGCCGGGCCGGCGACCTAGCGCGATGCCGGTCGGCGCGAGCGTGGTCACCCGGGCAACGTCGCCATCGACGCCGGCGTTGGAGTCCTCGTAGTCCGATGCGACGTAGCCGAGGATCTCGAAGTCGCTCCGGCGGTCCGTGAGCGGCGCGCTGGTCACCGCCCGGCCGGAGGGAGTCAGGTTCACGATCAGCGGTGCGCTGCGCTGCGCATACGTCGGCAGGGCGAGCCCACCGACCAGACCGCCCATTGCCACGACCAAGCTGGCAATCACCATCACCTTGCGCAGACGCCGCGGTCCGCGCCAGCGGATTGCCGAGTACACGGCCCCGAGCGAAGCGGCGACAGCGATGGCGAGTACGCCGTCGACGGTCGCCAGCACGCCGATGCTCACGACTGTGCATGACCAGCTCAAGACCCGTCGTGTGTCGGTGCCTTCGCTGCCGCGTTTTTTGACCATCGACGACACAGTGCCGGTCCGCAGGTGAACGACGATTCCGGTGAATTTGCCTACCGCTAACGTCCTGATCGCTACCGTGGCCCGATGAATTCACGTCGATTGCTTGCCAGTTTTCTGATCGTTGTCGCCGGGTCCGGACTCATAGGATCGACGGCTACTGCGGCCACGAAGACGACGAAGGCCACGAAGACGACGAAGGCCACGAAGACGACGTTGGCTCCTGTCACGACGAAAGCGCCCACGGCGACGACCAAGGCCCCGACGGTCACGACCAAGGCCCCGACGGTCACGACCAAGGCCAAGACGGCCACAACGAAGGCGGCGTCCGGCTCGGTCACAGCGACGGCGGGCACGTTCTGCAAGGGCGCAGCCGCAGGTACCAAGGCCAAGAACGCAGCCGGTGTCACCCTCACCTGCAAAGCCGACGCGAAGGGTAAGTACCGCTGGACCAAATAGCGCCCCGATTCGCGGTTCATTTTCCTCGAATCGTGAACACGTTGGTCACCCGGTTCGGTGGAGATGGCGTCACCGTCGGAGAATCGCCGTACGCTGAGGCGCAGATGAGCGAACCCGGTGCGACGAAGCCGCGACTCCTCGTCGTCGAAGACGACGACGGTATCGCCTCATCGCTCGTCCGGGCGTTCGGGACGCAGGGGTACGAGGTCCAGCGCGTCTCTACCGGTGTTCGGGCCCGCGCCGCGGTCCGCGAGGTGGTACCGGACCTCGTGCTCCTCGACCTCGGCCTTCCCGACATGGATGGCCTTGACGTGTGCCGCGCGTTGACGGCCGAGCATCCCGCCATCCGAGTGCTCGTCCTCACGGCCCGGGTCGAAGAGATCGACGTCGTGCTCGGTCTCGACGCGGGTGCGGTCGATTACGTGACCAAGCCGTTCCGACTCGCCGAACTTTTGGCCCGGGTCAGGGCCCACCTCCGGATCGTGCCGGCAAACCCTTCTGATCGGGACAAGCAACTCGTGATCGACGATCTTGTCATCGACGCCGGCGCACGTCGGGTGTGGCTCGGCGGCCGGGATCTCGATCTCCGGGCGAAGGAGTTCGACCTGTTGCGTGAGCTCGCCTCCCATGCCGGCAATGTGGTGCTGCGAGAGGACCTCATGAGTCGGGTGTGGGACGAGCATTGGTTCGGATCCACCAAGACACTCGACGTGCACGTCGCCAGCCTTCGGCGCAAGCTCGGCGAGAGCGGCCCCGAACATGATGTCGGTGGGCGCATCACCACGGTCCGGGGTGTCGGCTACCGGTTCGAGGCCGGCCGGACGGGGTGACGGGGGTTGCGTCGTCGGCTCCTCATCGCGCTCCTCGGGATCGCTGTGCTGGCCATCGGTGCCTTCGCCGTGCCACTTGCGCTCTCGGACAGGGTCCGCATCGAGAATGCTGCGGACCGGGAGCTCCAGCGTGACGCCGACCGGCTCGGGCACCTCGTGCCGGAAGACTTCGAGCTGCGGCCTTTCACGTTCCGGATGTTTCCGAGCGATCCCGACCGGCTCGACGGCGTCTACGCCCTCGATGGCCGCCGGATCGGTGGTTCGGGTCCGGCCCTCGCCGATGCGCTGACCCGCTCGGCATCCAGGGGCGATGCAGTCATCGGCGATGCGAACGGGTACCGGGTAGCAGCGGAACCGGTCTTCTCGGGAACCCGGATGATCGGCCTTGTGCGCACGGCCGAACCGCATGCCGCGGTCCGGCGACGCGTGGCCAGTCGGTGGGCGCTCCTCGCCGTGCAGGCCGTCGTTGTGCTGGTGTTTGCCGCTTTCGTCGCGTTCCTCGGCGCTCGACGGTTGGCCAAACCGATGACCGCACTGCACGACGGTGCCGTCCGCCTCGGTGACGGCGACTTCACGGTCCGCATTCCCCGCTCAGGGTTGGCCGAGGCCGATCAGACGGCCGACGCGCTGAATGCCGCAGCTGACCGCATCAGCGCTCTTGTCGAACGCGAGCGCACGTTCTCGGCAGACGTCTCGCATCAGCTGCTGACCCCGATCACCAGCCTGCGGGCGCGTCTCGAGACCGAGCAGCTCGCACCGCAGAGCGATCTCGCTGGAGTCGTGCGAGATTCGCTTGCGGACGTCGACCGGCTCGAGTCGACGGTCAAGCATCTACTGGCGTTGGCGAGGGACGTGCCGACTGACCGCAACGTGCTTGATGTCAACGCCGTGCTCGGTGGCCTAGCGCAACGATGGGCTGGTTCGCTGGGGGCTGCGAACCGGTCGTTGGTGGTTGCGCCGCCCATGCCGGACGGCCGGTTCGCCGCAGTTCGTGCGTCACGTGGGGCCGTCGAGCAGATCCTCGATGTGTTGGTCGACAACGCCCGAGTGCACGGGAAGGGAACGATCACGGTCGAAGCGATCGCGAACTCGTTGCGCGGCGTCACACTCACCGTGAGCGACGAAGGTGACGGGATCACTGGTGATCCGTCCCGGATCTTCCGGAGAAGGACGGCCGAGGCACGAGGCCACGGCATCGGCTTGGCCTTGGCGGCCACCCTGGCCCACGGCGAGGGCGGTCACCTCGGCCTCCAGTCGGCCGGTCGGCGACCGGTCTTCCGCCTCACGTTTCCGCCGACGCCGGGAGAGCTCCAGCCATCAATCCAAGCGTCCGCTACCCGCCGGTCCAACACTCCGTGATGGCGATCGTCTCGGCCGCGGCGAGCCCGTCCCACATGGGTCAGTTCGCGTTGGTGACCGTGGTCTTGGCAGTCACGGTTCCGGGTTGGGTGGCGACCGTCTTGGCGCCCCCCGATCCAGCCTCGGCCTTCGTATTCACCGGAGTCGTCTTCGCTGTTGCGCCGCTCGTCGTCGGTGATTCGGAGGTAGCGCACGCTTTGAGACCGGTGCTAAATCCCGTCCTTGTGGGTTCGTATGCAGTCGTATAGATGTTCGCGACGAAGCCACCCGTGCGCAATTTGTCCCAGAGCGCGCTGGACCGTTTCTGTGTCGTGTCTCGCACGAGGGTCCCCTTGACCTGGCAGGTGATCGAGAGTGCGGTACCTTCGGCTTTGCGACCTAGGACCGCTGCGGTTGTGTCCGGGGCGGTCCGAACGGCGACCCCTTTGCCGGCGGTCGCTGTCACCCGATGAGCACCGGCAGCAGCGCGTGTGCCCGTCCGCGATGCCGTCGTCGCCGAAGTCGCCCCACCCGTTCTCGGGCTTGCCGGCCTCGTGCTTACCGGCCTCGTAGTGGGCGGAACTGTCGGCGCGGCGACGGGGACGGCGATCGTCGGGGTCGTGACCGGCGATGCTGCTTCGAGCATGGCCGCGCTCGATGGAGTGCTGACGAGCGTCCACAACGCGATGCCTGCGGCAACAACTGACGCCGCCAGCAAACGGTGAGCGGTGCAGAGTGAAACGGGCACGGTGCCTCCTTGCGAGCCGAGCGATGTGCCTCCAACCGGATGCTGGCCGTGACGATACTCAGCCTTTGTCGCGAGCGGTCGCCGGCCGTCCCTCATCCACCGGGCCAGACGCGTACAGGTCGTGCATGTAGTTGTCTTTCGGGTCCTAAGGGTCCTTGTCGCTGATTACGCAAAAAAAGCCCCTGGGCCAGTTTCAGTCGGCGGTGCCGCGCGCAACAATCCAGCGCTGGGCTTGGCCGGTGAGGTTGGCGACAAGTTCGAAGTCGGCGTCGTAGTGCAATACGGCGAGCGACCGACTCTCGGCGCAGGCTGCGACCAGTGCATCGACGAGCGATAGGGCGCGGTGCTGGCCCCGTTCGGCGAGAAGCTGCTGTAGAGCGAGGGCTCGGCGATGATCACCGTCGGTCACGGGTACGGTTTCGAACGCGTCGAGCCGGCTCATGATGGCTTGGTGGTCGGCGAGGTTGCGTGCGCTATAGCCGAGCTCGAACACGACCGGGGCGCAAACGGCAACGAGGCCTTGGGCGATCATGGGAGCGAACGCGGCAGTGACGATCGGCTTCGACAGGCGGGCAAATGCACTGGTGTCCGCGAGGTAGCTTGCGCGGCCCACTACTCGTCCGCGCCCCAGGCCGTGCTCGCGGCATCGAAGTCGAACCGCCCTGGCTCTCGGAGCAGTGCCACCAATTCGAGGCGGCGTTCGGCGTTGACGATCTCGAG
>JAYTFI010000196.1:0-16466 GCA_043734485.1 Acidimicrobiales bacterium
CCGGTTGCCCGGCGAGCACCGGACGGGCAGCCCAGCCTTCGATTCGACCTTGCTCCGGGTGGGGTTTACCAAGCCGCCCGGTCACCCGGACGCTGGTGCGCTCTTACCGCACCGTTTCACCCTTCCCTGTTCCCGCGCCGTCCGTTGCCGGGTGGTGCGAGCCATCGGGGGTCTGTTCTCTGTTGCACTTTCCTGCGGGTCGCCCCGACTGGCCGTTAGCCAGCACCCTGCCCTGCGGAGTCCCGACTTTCCTCGATCCCAGCGCCCGAAGGCCCCGGCACCGCGTCCACCCGGCGGACTCATTGTCGCCATGGATTGTAGGTGACCATCCAGCGGAGCCTCTGCCGGGCGGTCCCCGCCAATCCACAGCTCCGATCTGTAACGAACAGGTCCAGACTATGGACGTGACTCGCATGGACTCCGGTGCCCCAACCCAGGTCGTCGCCCGTGTGAAGGATGGTGCCACGGCCGACACACAGATGCCGACGGCCGATCGTACGGACGCGCTCCCGCCGGACAGCGGCGGCGAAGGCGGCGGCGGCGGCGAAGGCGGCGCAAGGAGTGGCGGGGCGCGGGCACCGCATCGAACAAGGCAAGCGCGCGTATTACCCGCCCTCGCCGGGGTGTTGGCCGCCGCCTTCGGGCTCGGGGTCGGCGAGCTGTGGGCCGGGATCTTCAACGGGTCCGGCCCGGTCGTGGTGGTCGGGGACCGCGTGGTCGACGGTGTGCCTGGTTCGGTGAAGACGTTCGCCATCGACACGTTCGGCAAGAACGACAAGAACGCACTCGTCGTCGGCATCCTCGTGATCATGGGCATCTACGCCGCGTTCGCCGGCGTGCGGGCCGCGAAGCGGTTCTCCGACGGCATCGTCGCCGTCGCCGCTTTCGCTGTCATCGGTGGGTACGCGGCCATCAGTGGACGGTCACCAAAGGCCGGCGACATCGTGCCAATGGCGGTTTCCGCGCTCGCCGTGATCGCCGCGCTGTGGGTGCTGCTCGGTCGGCCGCCGTTGCGGGTCGGAACGGATGCGGAAAGTCGCGGGGGCATCGATCGGCGACGCTTCCTCGTGCTCGGCGCCGGGACCGCAGGCGCAGCGGCCGTCACGGGCATCGTCGGGCGAAACCTGCAGGGCGGGGCGAAGGCTGTCGCGCAGCGTAAGTCGACAGCGTTGCCGGCCGCGACCGAGAAGCTCCCCGCGGTCGCGGCAGGTACCACGGCCGGCGTCGCGGGCATGACGCCTTACGTCACGCCCAACGACGCGTTCTACCGGATCGACACCGCGCTCGTCATCCCGCGGGTCGAGGTCAGCAACTGGAAGATGACGATCACCGGACAGGTCGATAAGCCGCTGACGTTCACCTATGCGGACCTTGTGAAGCGCCCGCTGGTCGAGCACGACTGCACCCTCATGTGCGTGTCGAACGAGATCGGCGGCGATCTCGTCGGCAACGCCCGTTGGCTCGGAGTCCGCCTGGCCGACATCCTCAAGGAAGCCGGCGTGCAGGACGGTGCAAACCAGGTCTTTGCCTCCTCGGTCGACGGTTTCACCGCCGGATTCCCGGTCTCGCTCGCGCTCGACGGCCGTGAGGCGCTCATCGCCATCGGCATGAACGGCGAACCGCTGCCCTTCCGCCACGGGTTCCCGGCCCGCCTGGTCGTCCCCGGGATCTACGGCTATGTGTCGGCGGTGAAATGGCTGTCCGACATCCGCCTCACCACGTTCGAAGAAGCGCAGGGCTACTGGATCCCGCGTGGCTGGTCGGCGCTCGGTCCGATCAAGACCGGGTCACGCATCGATGTTCCAGGACGCGGCCGTGTCGTCGCCGGCAACACCGCAATCGCGGGTGTCGCTTGGGCCCAGCACACCGGTATCTCGAAGGTCGAGGTACAGGTCGACGAAACGCCGTGGCAGCCCGCGGAGCTGGCCGTCGACGGCGGCGTCGACACGTGGCGCCAGTGGAAGCTGGCATGGAACGCGACGGCGGGCGATCACCGCATCCGGGTGCGGGCCACCGACGCCAACGGCAAGGTGCAAACCGAGGAGCGGGCCGACGTGGCGCCCGACGGGGCGACGGGCTGGCACGCGATCGGCGTCACCGTCAGCTGAGCCGAGGGCCTGCGCGCGAAGTCGGGTGACCGCGCGCGCGAGTTTGGTCAGGGCCCGTGGTTTCGATTCGGCTAATGGCCAATTCGCGCGCGTTGATCCCCTACATCGCGCGCTTCGATGTTGGTGGGCATGCACGAGCGGCCTTACTCGCCATCCGACAGCCGGCAACGCCGCTGGCGCGCCAAGGCGCCGGTCAAAAGTCGAGCGCGCTCAGGTCGGGCAGCCACCCTTGGCTTCGCCCCCGGGCATCGAACCAGCGCTCGCGATCGTTCGAAGCACCAGGCCTCGGTTCGACCGTGAGCTTCGGTTTCCAGGTGCCCTCCAGCGCCTCCACCGAGTCCCATGTGCCCGTCGCTACCCCGGCCAGGAACCCGGCGCCAAGGGCAGTCGCCTCGAGCACCGGCGAGACCTCGACCGGCCGCTGCGTCGCATCGGCGAGCGCCTGCAGGAACACGGGGTTGGCGGTCATGCCGCCGTCGACCCGCAACGTCCCGATCGCGAGCCCGGCATCAGCCTCGGCCGCCTCGACGAGATCCGCGCCTCGATGGGCCACGCCCTCCAGCACTGCCCGGACGAGCTCGGGCCGACCCGTGCCGCGGGTGAGACCGAGCAGTGTGCCGCGGGCGCCGTAGTCCCAGACCGGTGCGCCCAGGCCGAGAAGCGCGGGGACGAACCATACGTCACCGGTGGTCTCGCATCGGCCCGCAACACTGGCCGAATCGGCAGGGCTGTCGATCACGCGGAGATCGTCGTGCAGCCACTCGACGCACGTCCCGGCCGACAGCATGATCGCCTCGACGCCCCAGACGATCCGCCCGGCGGTCTGCCACGCGACGATCGGAAACGTCCCGGCCTCGCCCCGGCCGATGATCGACGGCTGGGCCTGACCGACGCAGACATCGAGCATTCCGCCTGTGCCGAACGTGATCTTGGCCATGCCCGCACGGACGCAACCCTGGCCCACGAGCGAGCTCTGCTGATCGCCGGCGATGCCGGCAATAGGCGGGGCGCCGTCGAGCGCGGAGGCCGGCCCGAGCACGCCGCAGGAGTCCACGATCGTCGGCAGTACCGATGGCGGGATGTTCAGCGCACGTAGCAGTTCGGGGTCCCACTCGAGGGCGCCGGTGGCCTCGGCGAGTCGGGTGAGCCCGGTCACCCCAGCGTTCGACGCGTCGGTGACGTGCAACGAGCCCTCGCTCAGATGCCATGCGATCCAGGTGTCGACGGTGCCGAAGCAAAGGTCGCGAGTACGACCGGGATCGGCCAGGTCGAGCAGGTAAGCGAGCTTCGTGGCCGACGCGTTCGGGGCGACACGGATGCCCTGGGCCTGGAGCATCAGGCACATGCCGGCTGTCCGGAGGTCCTGCCAGCCGACGCCGGGAGCGACGGGCTCTCCCGTGGCGCGATCCCACACGATCGTCGACGCCCGCTGGTTGGTGATGCCGACACCCCTGACCGGACCGGCCTCGGCGATCGAGCGCCGAGCAAGATCAAGTGCGGCGCCTGCCATCGCCGTCGCGTCGAACTCGACCGCTCCCTGGAACGGCGAGCTGGGCGGCATGCGGATGTGGTGCTCGGCCGTGGTTGTGGCGTCGGGGCGCACGACGAGAGAACGCAGGCCGCTCGTGCCGATGTCGATGACGAGTTGGCTCACGGGCAGAAGCTAACGCCCGCAACAGACGCACTCCTGGACGGGCACGGCGAATCCGGGTACTAGCCGTTCGGTTCGTATCGTCGTACCCTCGTCGGATGAGGCGCGTACCAGTGGTGAGACCCCTTGGCCATGGGGACCGGGTGCGCAGAACCGTCATCGCGTGCAGTGTCGTCCTCGGCCTCGCTGCGCTCCTCTGGACGTCCGGTACCACCACTGCGGCCCGTGCCCGCCCGCTGGCAGCCTCGGCCATCAGGGTGCAGACCACCGTATGTGCGCGGGTGTTCAGCTGCTTCGTAACGACGGCCCCGCCGACATCCCCCCCGACACCGAAGCCGACCGTCACCATCAGCCCGTGCATCAACCTGGGCGCGACGCGGGTGTGTCCGACCACTGCGCCGGCTGGGACCGCGAAACCCGGAACGCCGACGACAGCGGGCGGAGGCGCAGTGATCGTCTTGGACGGCGGCTCACCGATACCGCCGCCGCCGACCGTCACCACGCCGCCGACTCCCGACGAGGCACGCATCCAGGTGAGCGGGTTCGATTTCGGCCCCGTGCAGGTGGGACTGAAGTCAGCCGCTGCTGAGGTGGTCGTCTCGAATGTCGGAAGCATTCCGGTGCGCTTCCTCGGAGCGACGACCGAGGGGCCGTTTGCCGTCCTCGGTTCGACCTGCGGCAACGGCGGCGTTCTCAACGTCAGGGCGACCTGCACCGTCTCTGTGCAGTACTCGTCGACCGGTGCCGGCCTCCAGACGGGAAACGTCATCGTGACGGTGCTCGCGCCGGCGGGAAACATCGTTCAACCGGGGCCACTCCAGGGAACCGGCACGCGCAGCCAGATCGCCATCGATCCGGGTGGGGTCGATTTCGGCTCGGTCACGTCGCTTGACGCCGTTGCACCGGCATCGCTGGTCGTGCGTAACACCGGTTCCGGACCGGCGAGGATCACCGGCTTGGGGTTCAGCGGGGCCACGAAGGATTTCGCCATCCAGCCCGCCGGCTGTCTTGGCGTGATACTGGCTCCGGGCGCGACCTGCCCGTTCACGATCACCGCCAAGCCGAACGCCGGCGGACTGCGCAGCGCACTCGTCGTCGCCACCGGGGCATCGGGCGAGATCGTCCGGGCCGCGGTGAACGTCAAGCTGCTTCGTACGGGCCTGGGGGTCGCTCCGACGCCCGTTGATCTCGGCGCTTCGCTGATCGGCGCACCGGCTGCGGCGAAGAAGGCGACGGTCCGCAACATCGGCGAAGTCCCCGTCGCCATCGCCGCGGTTGAGCTCGCCGGCCCGCAGGCGGCGGAGTTCTCGATCACCCTGAACGGGTGCGCCGGGGTCACTCTGAAACCGAAGGCGACCTGCCCGGTCACCATCGGCGGCACGCCGGGTCAGGCCGGCCTCCGTTCCGTGTCCCTAACCGTCACCGGTGGGCGCAAGGAGTCGGCGAAGTCGGCGCTGCGCATGCGGGGCATGGCGCCGACGACCACGGCCCCGACGACGATCCCGGTCGCCACCACGGTGCCGCCGGTGACGAAGCCCGCGACCACGGTCGTCGTCGCGACGAGCCCGCCCACCGCGCCGGTTACCAGCCCACCCACCGCACCACCCGCGACGTTGCCTCCGGCAGTGTTCACGCCGTCGCTGGTGATGCGCCCCGCCGTAGGTCGCCCCGGCGGCGTCACCGAGGCCATCGGAACCGGGTTCCCGCCGAACGCGACTGTCCACCTTTCCTGGGAGGGAGACCAGGTCGTGCGTACCGTGTCTGCCGACGGATCGGGGCGTTTCTCGCTCCCCGTCGTCCTCATTCCCGGTGAACGCATCGGTGGCCGGTACATGGCGACGGTGGACGACCCGTCGGCCTATCCCGGCGTACGGGCGCCTTTCCTGATGCAGCTCCCCACGTTCCGGCCTCCGGGCGACTCCGGTCAGGCCGGCTCGCTGGTCGGCCGCGGCTGACGGTCGGCCCGGCGGCGTCGCCCCACTGTGCCCGATCGGGCACCTCCGGGTGCCCAATGGGTCGACCCGGTGAAAGGTTCCGGAACCGGCGTCGGTGACCCACAATGCAAGGGTGCTCCAGGACGTGGACGATTCGATCCGTGCATTCCTGAGAACATATGCACACATAACGAACGATATTGACATCGTGTTCGATGCGCCCACCCGCGACTGGGCCGCCCGGCGCAACAGTCCGGGCCTCGACATCTTCTTGTACGACATCCGCGAGAACCTCGACCGGCGGCAGGCCCTCATGGAGGACAGCCGAGACCCGGAGGGGTTCACCGCGCGGCGCCCCTTCGCGACGCGTTGGTACAACGTCTCGTACCTGATAACCGCATGGACACAGCGACCGGAGGACGAGCACCGCCTTCTCGGGAGTGTCCTGCTCGGGTTCCTCGAAACACACGCGCTGCCGCCCGACATCCTTGTCGGCTCGCTGGCGGAGATGGAGCGCCAGGTGTTCCTCACGATCGGCCGACCGCTTGCACAGGAGCGATCGATCTCCGACATCTGGTCGGCGCTCGGAGGCGAGTTGAAGCCATCCCTCGACCTCGTCCTGGTCGTACCGTTCGAGCCCACGGGCGGATTCCCGTTCGGACCACCCGTCCTCGAGGCGCCGAGCATCGGTGTCGGCGGCCCGGAAGGCGAAGCGCCAGGCGAGACCGAGGGCGGTGGTCGCACCGAGGGGCACCGCCGGGCCAAGGCTGGGCCGGTCGGGCGCCCTGCGTGGGAGCCCAGACAACGAAGGGGGCGCCTCGTCGACGAACGGGCCGACGCGCCGAGCGAGGAGGCCATCGGCGGCACTACCGAACGGCCGGGCCGGCGGTTCCGCTTCGCCGTGCACGAACCGTCGTCGGCACCCCGCCCGTCACCCGGTCCGACCACTCCACCAGGACACGACGCGCCAGAACCGTCAGATGCAGCCCCGGCCGCGCCGAAGGCTTCGGGTCCGAAGAATCGCGATGCCAAGACCGATGCCAAGACCGATGGCAGGGGCGACGCCCCGCCGAAGGGGAAGCGCTGAGTTGTCGGCGGAGCTCCTCGAAGACGATCGCGTGACCGTCGGCCCGGCAAAGGACCAGGCGCTTGCCGATCGGGTCCGCGTCCTGTCAGGTCACGTACGGCGCCTCGTGCAGGCCCGGCGCGCCCAAGACGCCAACCCGGACGATCCCTACCTGGGCTTGTATGTGAGCGACGGCGAAGCCGATGTGCTCGGGGCGGAGGACGGCGAACGGATGGAACAGGCCCGCTGGGCCTCCATGCAGTCTCTCGATGTGCCGTCGGCCGGCACCCGCATGGGGGACCTGGCCGGCGCGTTCGGATTGGACGCGTTCGATCTGGATCTCCTGACGATCGTGATGGCTCCTGACCTCGAACCCCGGTTCGAGCGGCTGTACGGTTACCTGCACGATGACCTCACCCGTCGGCGGGCCAGCGTCGGCTTGGCCCTCGAGCTCACCGGGCGGGGTTTCGCCGACGCTGCGGCCCGCAGCCGCTTCGGACCGGATGGTCCGCTCGTCCGCCACGGACTCGTCCAGCTCGAGGAGCTCGGCCGATCGTTCCTGGGCCGAGGGCTGCGTTCGCCGGACCGGGTGCTGGCCCACCTGATCGGCGATGATCGCATGGAGCCGGCCATCGAGCGGCTCCGCATCGCGCCGGTCGTGATCGACACGCCGGAGGCGGCCAGGTTCGCGAAGGCGATCGGCAACGGGGTCACGCCGATCTACCTGCAGGACTCGGCGGCCGGGATCGGCGGCTCCATCGGCGCGAGCGCACTTGCCGCGTGCGGCCTGGAATCGATCTCCATCGATCTGGCCGGGGTCCGGTCGGACGACGATGCGCTGCCCCTCGTGAAAGCGGCCGTGCGCGAAGCGCGGCTGCGCCTCGGTGGCCTTGTCGTGACGGTGACCGAAGAGATCCTCGACGATCATCCGGAGGTGATGACCGTCCTTGCCGAAGCCGACTGGCCGACGGTCATCGTCGGTCCGCACCCTTGGGACCCTGCATGGTCGCGGCGCCCCGTGCTGGCCGAGGCGGCGCAGCGCGGCGACTCGCCGACGGTGGCCGCGATCTGGACCTCTTACCTTCCCGAGATCGATGCCACGGCACTCGACGATGCCACCTGCCAGCTTCGGATGCGACCTGATCAGATCGTCCGCGCTGCGGAACTGGCCCATCGCCACGCCGCCGGCGCAGGCCGTCCCGTCGAGCTCGGCGATGTCGCGGCCGCGGCGAGGGCCCAGAACTCCTCACGGCTGGAGCGCCTCGCCCGTCGCGTGCGTCCGGCCGTGGTGTGGTCCGATCTCGTGCTGCCCGACGACGTGTCTGAGCTGCTGTACGAGATCGAGAGCCGTTACCGGCGGCGCGATCTCGTCCACGGTGCATGGGGAATGGGCGGCAAGAACAACCGGCGCCTCGGTGTCGTCTCGCTGTTCGCCGGGCCGAGCGGCGTGGGTAAGACGATGGCCGCCGAGGCGCTCGCCGGCGCCCTGGGCCTCGACCTCTACCAGGTCAACCTTGCGACCGTCGTCGACAAGTACATCGGCGAGACCGAGAAGAACCTCGAACGGATCTTCGCCGCCGCCGAGGGGGTCAACGGGGTGATCCTCTTCGACGAGGCCGATGCGCTGTTCGGCAAGCGCAGCGAGGTGAGCGACGCCCGGGATCGCTATGCCAACGTCGAGGTCGCCTACCTCCTGCAGCGACTCGAGACGTACGAGGGCGTCGCTGTCCTGGCCACGAACCTTCGCACCAACATCGACGATGCCTTCACCCGCCGCCTCGATGTTCTCGTTGACTTCCCGGAGCCGGAGCACGAGCATCGACTCGTGCTCTGGGAACGATGCCTGGGCCGGGCGCTGCCGCGCTCGGAGGACGTCGACCTCGACTTCCTCGCGACCCGCTTCCGTCTGTCCGGAGGCAACATCCGCAACATCGCCGTCTCGGCCGCGTTCCTGGCCGCGGCGGACGATCGCTGCGTCGGCATGGCCGACCTGATCCGCTCTACCGCCCAGGAGTACCGAAAGCTCGGCCGTCTATGCACCGTGAGCGAGTTCGGCCACTGGCACGAGCTGATCACGGCCGGTTTTTGAGTGCCCGTTTGAGCGATGCGCGAACAATGCCTGAGCAACCGATTCGAACTGCAAGGCAAGGAGACCAAGATGAGTGAACTGGATTACATCGGAAACGAGCGCACCCGCGCCCGGCGGGCGGAAGGTGACCCGGCCGCGACTGCGCAGCCGCTTCACTCGCTGCACGCGTCCATCGGCAACGGTGCCATCGCTCGGATGCTGCAGCGCGAGGCTCCGGACGATGCCGACGCTATGGCGAAGCACGACCCGGCGTTGGCGCAGCGGGCCCCGGCTGCGGATGAGGAGAAGGTCGAGGATGAGACCGCTATGGCGAAGCACGACCCGGCGTTGGCGCAACGGGCCCCGGCTCCCGATGAGGAGAAGGTCGAGGACGAGACCGCCATGGCGAAGCACGACCCCGCGTTGGCGCAGCGCCAGGCCGCACCCGAAGTCGGGATGGCGGGAGGTGGGCTCTCCGCCGGCCTGTCCGGTCGGATCGATGCGCAGCGGGGTGGCGGCTCGGCACTCGATGAAGGCACGAAGTCGACGATGGAGGACACGCTCGGCGCGCCACTCGACGGTGTGCGTGTCCACGTCGGCGAGGAGTCGGACAACCTCAACCGCTCGATCACCGCGAAGGCGTTCACGACCGGCAACGATGTCTTCGTGCGGTCGGACAACTGGGCCCCGGGTAGTTCCTCGACCCAACGGCTGCTGGCCCACGAGCTCACGCACGTCGTGCAGCAGCGATCGATGCCGGGCGACAGCGGGGGGATGAGCGTGGGTGCGGCAGACACGCACGAGGAGCGCGAAGCCGACGATGTGGCCGAAACGGTCATGCAGCGCGCCGCCGACGGCGTACAGCCGGACGCCGACGAAGCCAAGTAGCTCGGCGCTCCGTGGCGCCTCGTTCGAACGGCTCGGCGCGCGCGCCACGGAAGGCTGCGGGGAAGCCAGGGAAGGGTGCGACCCGGTCGAGTGACGTCCGGACCGCGAGGTCCCGGGAGCCCGCACCCGAGGGGCCGCGCGCAGGGGACGGGGCGTCGCTTCAGTCGGTGATCGGCAATCGCGCCGTGAGCCGACTGCTGGCGTCCGTCGTGACGATCGCCCGCGAGCCCGATCCCAGCGCCGGCCCTCCGTCGGCCGCAGAGCTGCAGGACCCGTCTTTCAACGCCAGCTCGATCGTCAACGACCTGCGACGCGCCATCGACCAGAACGATGCCACGCTCAAAGACGTCGGCAGCTGGTACAGCGCCGAGTACGTCACGTACCGCAAGGTCGACGTGTCACTGGTCCTCAAGGTGCTCGACAACCTGACGGCGGCACAGGTGGAGGAGGTCAAGCGTCGCTATGCCCTGCGGGAGACGAACCACACGCTCGAGAGCGACCTGTTCGGCGGCGGTGGCTCGAACGTCGGGACCCGGATTCGGCCCGACGACGGGGCCCGCATCAAGGTAATGCTGCGCGGCACCAAGGACGCGCCGCCCACGCCGGGGGCGGACGCGACGTCGTCGAGCTGGCCGACGGACGCACAGCGCAACCACCTCGAGACCATCGCCATCGAGATTCACGACCTGATGAGCGGCGGCACGCTGAAGGGGACGAAGCTGGAGCGGGTGATGGCGCTGCACCGCCGTCCCGTGGGGGAGATCGACACGATCGACCACGCGTACACGCGGAACTACGGCGAGCACCTCAGCGTCGACCTGTTCTCGAAGCTCGAGGGGCTCCAGGTGAGCCGCATGGTGCAGCTGCGCTCGGGCGACGTGCCGCGCGCAGATGCGATTGCGATCGAGGCCAAGCGTCGGGTGGTCGAGGCGATCGACGCCGAGGCCCCGACCAGCGTGGCCGGCGAAGCGTTCGAGATGCTGGGCAGCTTCGGCATCGCGTCGGAGCCGGACTGGATCACGAAGGAGCGCGCCGGTCGGCGCCAGGCCGTCGTGGGGGACATCGAGGGGATCGTCGACCAGAACCGACGCGAAGCCCTCGCCGACCCCAACAACCGCAAGCTGTCCTCGGCCGAGGCGGTGAAACGCCGCATGGACGCCGTGCTCGGCACCCGCGACGGCGAGGTGGGCCATACGCTCGGCGGTGAGCTGGCCAAGACCCTTGGGCCGGTGGCTGCGGGCGCGTTCACGTCGATGCGCAACGGCGCACTCGTGGAATCGGCCGCCGACCAGCTGGTTGCGATGGAGGCGTCGCACACGACCAAGCAGGAGCGCATCGCCGAGATCCTGAAGTCGTTCCGCACCGAGGCCGAGCACGACCTGCTCGTCGAGCTGCAGAACCCGAAGGTGCCGGTGGGACGCAAGGAGGAGATCGGCAACAACGCCGAGAAGGCCAAGACCGACCTTGCGCGCACGTACATCGCGAAGTTCCAGGAGATCTACGAGGCCCGCCGCGGCACGTACCGCACCTACGCCGCCATCGTGGCCAGCGCAGGCAACCACGGCGACGAGCTGCTCACACAGCTGGCCGAGGGCGGCGGCGAGCAGAGCGACATGCAGGAGTTCGTGTTGGCGGTCAAGCGCAAGAACGTGGACGGCATCAAGGGCGTGCTCGAACGGCAGCCCAACCAGGAAGCGGTCACCCGCCTCGTCGAGGGATACGAGCACGGCTCGGGGGTCGTCCGCAACC
Organism: Acidimicrobiales bacterium; assembly: GCA_043734485.1. Lineage (GTDB taxonomy): Bacteria > Actinomycetota > Acidimicrobiia > Acidimicrobiales > JANYDT01 > JAYUDQ01. The sequence goes on from JAYTFI010000196.1 coordinate 11,465, forward strand.
TCGCCAAGGACCTCTACGGCACCTCGTTCGGCAACACCAACAACGCGTTGGCGGCCGAGTTCTACAGGCAGTACACAAAGGGGGCGGCCGTCACGGGGCGAGACGCGCTCGACGTCGACGAGTCGTTGCACAAGCCTTCAGCCTCGGAGCACGGCACGGTCGTCGAGGTGGACTGGATCCTCAGCTACGCCGAGCAGGACTTCTCGCTCACGTGGGCCGATCGAGGGTTGATGGGCTGGGTGCGCGAGGCCGGGGAGGATCCCGAGACCGAGACGATCATGCGCCAGACGCGGGCAGAGGTGCGCGAACTCGCAGCCCGCTGGAAGGCGATCGACCCCTGGGCGGGCGGTTGGGAGGAGCGGGACGCGATCCTCGTCGAGCTGCGAAAGGGGCGGCGCACCCTGTCCGGTGACCTGTCGGCGTACGAGGTCGAGAACGAGAAGATGGTCGACCAGCTGAAGTCGGCCGTCACGTTCGCCGTGCAGGTCGCCCTGGCCATCGTCGTGCCCGGCCTCGGCGTGGAGATACTCGGCAGCGCGCTGCTCGGGACCACCGCCGTGAACATCGGGGCCACGGTGGTGACGAACATGATCATCCAGGGCGACAAGTACGACCTCACGGCGTTCCGCAACGACGTGCTCGGTGGCGTGCTCGGCGCCGCGGGCGGCAAGCTCGGCGAGGAGTTCGTCGGCGTGATCGCCAACCAGGTCTCCGGCCGGGCCGCCTCCGCCGCCGTCGCTGCGGCCGAGAAGGCCGGCATCAAGACTGCGATTACCGCCGAGGCCGGAGCGCTAGCTGGCGATGCCGCCAAGGTCGGCCTCGGGACCGTCATCGCCAAGGAGGGTGGGAACCTCATCGGGAGCACGGCCGGCACGTCGATCGCCACCGGTGAGAACGGCTTCACGCTCGAAGGGCTCGGGCAGGGGCTCTTGATGACCGGTATCGGGAAGCTGTTCGGCATGAAGCCGCCGGCCAAGGGCGGTGCCGGCGGCGAGGGGAGCGCGTCGACGTCCGAGGGCGCACCGTCGCCGAAGCCAGCTGTTCCGGAATCGGCGTCGTCGACCAGCCACGACACTGCGACGCCGACGGTCCCGGACGCTGCGACGCCGACCGTGCCCGAGGGCGCAGGGCCGGTTCCCGAGGCCGGAGCGCCGGTTCCCGAGACGGCCGCCCCGGCGACAGAAGCCAAGGCAACGACCGCCGAGACGGCGACACCACTTCCGGAGGCGGTCCCGTTCCAACCTGGGGTCGCCGGCGCAGCATCCCCTCCGCAATTCGCGTCGCCGCCGCGGTCACTCGAGGCGCTCGTCACCGACATGCCCAATATGAACCTGCGCGACCGCGCCCGCGCGATCAACGCACACGTCCAGGAGGAGGTCCGCAGCGTGGGCGCGCCCGACGTCCGCTCCAGTGTCGACCCCGGTCGCGGCACCGGCGCGCAGTTCGACCCCGCGTCCTGGACGATCTACTACGGCGAAGGCGTGGTGAACGGGCCCGTCGATGCCGCCCAGCTCGGTGCGATGTTCGACACGGGCACGCACGAGGCGCACCACGCCTACCAGTGGTTCCAGATGGCCCGCTACGCCGCCGAGACCGGCGGGACGCGCATCTTCGACCAGATCCCGCCCGACGTGGCCGGCCTGGCCCAGGCGGCGCCCCCGCTCACCCCAACCGAACGGGCAACTGCGGCGCGCTGGCACGACAGCGTGTTCGGTGCGAACCGCAACGATCGCAACGCCGCCTACGTGGACATGAACGCATACGAGCGCTCGACGGAGGTGTCGAACGCAGATCTGGACCGCGTGATGAACGACCCGAACGCGACGGCGGCCGATCGGGAGCGCGCCACAGAAGCGCGCGACATCGAACGCGCCCTGTTCGACGATGCCTACGAGCGCTACCGCACGCTGCCCGAAGAGATGACGGCGTGGCAGCGCGGCGGCGTCGCCGACGCCGACGCCGGCGCGTTGATGCAGCTGCGCGACCTCGCCGGCCGAGTGACGGCAGGCAACAAGCTGTTGGCCGAGCTCCGCGGGATGCACGCGCCGTCGCAGAACATCGAGCGGGTCACGCAGGCCCTGTTCAGCGACACGCTCATGTACGAGAAGGTCTTCGCCAACCTGGCCGCCAGCCCGCTCGAGTTTGTGCGCACGATGGCCAACCAGACCGACACTCGCCGACAGATCGCCGCCACTTTCGGCGCCTGAGGCGCGGATCGCCGCCACCTTCGGCGCATGGAGCGCCGGCAGCACCTCTGCGTGAGGGCGTGGTCCCGAAGCCTGCCCCATCGGGCACGCTTCGGTGCCTTCCCGGCCGACCCGGCGCACGTTCCCGCACTCCTCCCGGGGCACCACGATGCTTGAACCACTCGTGTGTGCCCTCGGAGGTTCGCAAATGCCGCAGTACCTGTCACCCGGCGTCTACGTGGAAGAGGTTCCCTCGGGAAGTCAGCCGATCGAAGGTGTCGGCACTGCCGTCGCCGCGTTCGTCGGACTGTCCGAGAAGGGACCGTTCAACGAGCCCACCCTGGTCACCAACTGGACCCAGTTCTCGACGACGTTCGGCGATTTCGTCGAGGGCACGTATCTCGCCCACGCCGTCTACGGCTTCTTCCTGAACGGGGGCGGAATCGCCTACGTCGTTCGCATCGGCCAACAGGGGGGCGCGCAACCCAAGGCCCGGGCCGAACTGCCGGCGACCGGCCAGAACGGCCTTCCCTCCGTGCGAGTGAACGCCGCGGCCGAAGGTCCGACAGGCAACAACCTCAACGTCGAGGTCGCGGATGCCAGCGAGCCCACGGACGAGACCTTCAAGCTCGTCGTCAAGCGGGGCGCGGCGGCCGAGGAGACCTTCGACAACGTGTCGATCAAGCGGGGCAAGACGAACGTCGCGACGATCGTCAACACGCAGTCGAAGCTCATCCAGATCGAAGAGGTCAAGGGCGGCGAACTGGTGCGTCCGGCCAACGGCAACTACGCGCTGGCCGGTGGGTCGGCCTCGGCTCCGATGCGTGTCGATGCGGCCGACTACGTGGGCGACTCCGCCAAGCGCACCGGGTTCGGAGGCCTTGAGGCGGTCGACCCGATCACCATGGTCGCGTGCCCGGATCTGATGGCGCTGTACGAGCGTGGGCTGATCGACATCGACGGCGTACAAGCCGTGCAGACGGCAATGATGAACCACTGCGAGCTCATGGGCGACCGGGTCGCCATCCTCGATGCGCCGCCGGCCATGAACGCTCAGCAGGTGCGCGAGTGGCGCCAGGCCAAGGCCCGCTACGACTCGAAGTACGCCTCGCTGTACTGGCCGTGGATCAAGGTCTTCGATCCGCTCTCCGGCAAGAACATCGCCGTCCCGCCGTCGGGCCACATGGCCGGCGTGTGGAGCCGCAACGACAACGAGCGCGGCGTCCACAAGGCTCCCGCCAACGAAGTCGTCCGCGGCGCGCTGAGCCTCGACCTGAACATCACCAAGGGCGAGCACGACCTGCTCAACCCGATCGGCGTGAACTGCATCCGTGCCTTCCCGGGCCGCGGTATCCGGGTCTGGGGCGCGCGCACGCTGTCGAGTGAGCCGGAGTGGCGCTACCTCAACGTCCGGCGCCTGTTCAACTTCATCGAGGAATCGATCTTCGAAGGCACGCAGTGGGTCGTATTCGAACCGAACGACCAGGGTCTGTGGGCGAAGGTGACGAGGACGATCAACGCGTTCCTGTTCAACGTCTACCGCTCGGGCGCATTGTTCGGGGAAACCGCCGATCAGGCGTTCTACGTGAAGTGCGATGCCGAGACGAACCCTCCCGAGGTGCGTGACGCCGGCCAGCTGATCGTCGAGATCGGCATCGCCCCGGTGAAGCCGGCCGAGTTCGTCGTGTTCCGGATCTCGCAGTTCTCCGGCTCGCCGACCGAATGACCTGCTGTCCCGATCACATCCTGACCCTCACGTCGCACACCACCCACACTTCGCAGAAGGAGCACAACGCACATGGCCGCAGGTGAAGATCCGGTAGTAGGTATCAACTTCTTCCTCGAACTCGACGGGACGCAGATCGGTTCGTTCCGTGAGTGCTCGGGGCTCGAGATCGAGGTCGAGGTCATCCAGTCGAAGGAGACGGACAAGACCGGCAAGATGGTGATACGGAGTGTTCCGGGAGCGAACAAGTACTCGCCGGTGACCCTCAAGAAGGGGCAGACATCGGACATGGCGCTGTGGAAGGCGTTCGCCGATTCGCTCGGTTCGCAGAGCATGGCCGGCAAACGTCCCGGCGGATTCAAGCGCAAGACCGGTGCGATCGTGATCAAGGACCCGACGGGGGCCAACGAGATCGTCCGCTACGAGTTCACCGAGGCGTGGATCTCCAAGTACAAGGGCGGTGAGCTCAACGCGACCAGCAACAACCTCGCGCTCGAAGAGGTCACCATCGTCCACGAGGGCCTCATCAGGGTCAAGTAAGCGGGCACCTTGCAAACGACATACGACTTCGAGCTCCCGCGGGGTTTCGTCGACGGCGACGGGGTCGTGCACCGCCACGGCACCATGCGCCTCGCAACCGCCAGGGATGAGCTGCTGCCGCTGTCGGACATGCGGGTCAAGGACAACCCGGCCTACCTGTCGGTGGTGCTGCTCTCACGCGTCGTCACGAAGCTCGGGTCGCTGCCGAGCATCTACGGCGAGGTCATCGAGAACCTGTTCGCGTCTGATCTTGCGTTCCTTCAGGACCTCTACCGGCGCATCAACCAGGAAGGCCATACCCGCGCCAGCGTGCAATGCCCCTCCTGCAACTCGACCTTCGCGGTCGACGTGGCAGGTGGTTCCCCGGGGGGATCCTGACGTACGCCGCCGACCGGCTCTACGAGGAGGTCGCGTACGTCGCCTATCACTTCCACTGGTCCATGAACGAGCTCATGGACCTCGACCATCGCACCCGGCGCAGATTCGTCGAAGAGATCGCGTCCATCAACAAGCGCATGAGCGAATGAGTCCAGCGTCGAGACCGAACAAC
>JAYTFI010000197.1:0-2254 GCA_043734485.1 Acidimicrobiales bacterium
CGGCCCCGGCCTCGGGATGGTCGGGATCGAAGGCGAATCGCTATGTGTGGCTACGGCTCATCGGTCCGGGCCGCGTCTGCGTGCAGTCGCAATACGAACATTTCGAGGATCCGGGCCGATCATTGACTTCGGTATCGAGTCACACCGTCCAGAACTGGTAGCAACCGGTCGTAACGAGGAGAACCCCCATGGCACTGTTCGACAGAGAATTCATCGCGACACCGGACGACCGCAAGGGTCAGATCCTCTACAAGCACCCGGACATCAACATCCGGCGCTTCACGAAGGCGATCGTCAACGTCGATCAGCAGGCGCTGTTCGTCAACAAGGGCGAAGTGATCGCCACCATGGGGCCGGGGCAGCACAAGATCGACGCGGATGAGATCCCCGGTCTGGGTGTGCTCATCGACAACATCGTCGCGAAGAACATGTACCGCGCCGAGCTGTACTTCGTGTCCACCAAAGAGTTCGTCGATGAGCCCTTCGGCGGGCGCATCGACGACGTGTTCGACCCGCAGACCAAGCAGGTCGTGAGCCTTCGAGTCTTCGGCGAGTACTCCATGCGCGCCGCCGACCCCGCGGCGATCGTCACCAAGCTGGTCGGCTCGGTGGACTGCTCGGACAACGAGAAGATCACCGACTGGGTCGACCAGATGCTGCTGAAGACGATGAAGATCGACGTGACCCGCAACATCGTCCGCAACGGCTGGCCGATCATGGGCCTGTCGGCCTACATCCCGGAGATCGAGGCGTCGGTCATCGCCGCGGCAAACACCGAGCTGTCGTCATACGGGCTCGCGCTGGTGCGGATGGGCAACTTCGACATCAACCTCTCCGAGGAGGACCTCGGCCGGCTCAAGAAGTACGCCAACGACGTCGTCTACACGCAGCTCGCCGGCAGCTACACCGAGGCGGCTCGGGCGGAGATGCTCCGGGGTGCCGGGGAAGGCATGTCGCAGGGCGGTGGCGCCGTCGGTGGCGCGTTCCTGGCCACCGGCTTTGGTGTGGGGGGCATGACGCAGCAGGCGCCGGCGGCCGCGCCCCCGCCTCCGCCCGCCGCGGCCTTCCCCGGCATGGCCACGGGTGCGACCGTTGCGTGTGCATCGTGCGGTACGGCCAACGCGCCGGGCGCGAAGTTCTGCGCCAACTGCGGGACGGGCATGGCCCCTGCGGGCGTCGCGTGCGCCTCGTGTGGCACATCGAACCCCGCGGGGGCGAAGTTCTGCGCGAACTGCGGAACCTCGATGACACCGGTGACTGCGCACTGCACGAGCTGCGGTACCGAGCTGGCACCGGGTGCGAAGTTCTGTGCCAGCTGCGGCACGGCGACTGGCTCGTGATGACGGCGTTCTCGACGGCCATTCCGATGATCAGCGCACGTATTACTTCTGGAACCTTCAACCTCCTCGACATCCTCGATCGTGCCGGGGGACGCAACGGGAAGAAGTCCAGCAGCTCGGGATCAAGCAGCTCGTCCACGAGCTTCCGGAGCGTCCGGAGCTCCGGTCGCGGCGGTTCCAGCATCGGCGGCCTCTTCGGGCTGGTCCTGTTCCTGGCTGTCGTGGGCGGCATCGGCTTCTACGGCTGGAAGCGCATGAAGGCGAAGAACCCGGCCGGCGCGGCGGCAATGGCGGCGGGTGCGGCCGGTCTGATGGCGGCCGGCATAGCGATGGCGAAGAAGATGTCCGACGAGGGCAGCAAGCAGGGCGACACGTCCACGGACGAGTCGGGTCTCGGGGCCATTCAGGCCCACGACCCCGGCTTCGAGAAGACAGCGTTCCTCGCGAGCGTGGAGAAGTCGTTCTTCCTCATCCAGAAGGCCTGGACGGACCAGGATCCCGATCAGTCCCGACAAGTGATGGCCGACGGCGTCTGGCAGACGCACCGCACCCAGATCAGCGACCAGAAGGCCAAGGGTGTTCGCAGCGTGATGGAGGACCTCGCCATCGAGAAGGCCTCGATAGCGGAGGCATCGTCGGCAGGCGGCAAGGACACCATCGGCGTGCGCATCGATGCCCACTGCAAGGACTACGAGGTCGACCTCGTAAGTGGCAAGCGCAGCGGCGGCGACAAGAGCATCGAGAAGTGGGCCGAGATCTGGACCTACCAGCGCTCGTCGGATGCCACCACCAAGACGAACGGCGGCACGATGTCGCAGAAGTGCCCGAACTGCGGCGCACCCCTCAAAGTCGACCTGGCCGGTATCTGCAAGTACTGCAAGGCCAACGTGATGGCCGGCGATCAGGACTGGGTA
>JAYTFI010000198.1:0-6683 GCA_043734485.1 Acidimicrobiales bacterium
CGACGCGGTCAGCCTCGGGCTGCTGTTCGAGCGCTTTCTGTCGCCCGAGCGCGACGGCCCGCCCGACATCGACATCGACATCGAGAGCGACCGCCGCGAGGAGGTCATCCAGTACGTCTACGCCCGCTACGGGCGGGAGAACGCGGCCCAGGTAGCCAACGTCATCACCTACCGAAGCCGCTCCGCGATCCGGGACATGGGTCGGGCGCTGGGGCATGCGCCGGGGCAGCTGGACGCATGGTCGAAGCAGACCGATCCCTGGGGTCGGGTCGCCAAGACGGCGTCGCTCGACGACCACGACATCCCGGCCCCGGTGCTGGCCCTGGCCGCCGCGGTCGAGGACTTCCCCCGCCACCTCGGCATCCATTCCGGCGGCATGGTCATCTGCGACCGGCCGGTGGTGGAGGTGTGCCCGGTCGAATGGGGCCGTCTCGCGGTGCGCATGGACGACGACTCGGCTGCTGACTTGGCGGCTGAATCGGCGGAGACCAAAGGGAGTGCGCGCGTTTTGTCGCGCCGCAACCGGACCGCGAACGGGACGCCGTTGAGAACCGTTCTCCAATGGGACAAGGACGACTGCGCCCGGGCCGGCCTGGTTAAGTTCGACCTGCTCGGCCTCGGAATGTTAAGCGCGCTTCATTATGGGGTCGACCTCATCGAGGAGCACCACGGCCGAAAGGTCGACCTCGGGCTCATCGAGCAGGAGCCCGACGTCTACGAGATGATCTGCCGGGCCGACACGGTCGGGGTGTTCCAGATCGAGAGCCGGGCCCAGATGGCCACGCTGCCCCGCCTACAGCCGCGCACGTTCTACGACCTCGTTGTCGAGGTCGCGCTCATCCGCCCCGGCCCCATCCAGGGCGGGTCGGTGCACCCCTACATCCGCCGCCGCAACGGCGAGGAAGAGGTCACCTACCTGCATCCGCTGCTGGAGCGGTCGCTGAAGAAGACGCTCGGCGTGCCGCTGTTCCAGGAGCAGCTCATGCAGATGGCGATGGATGTCGCCAACTTCACGCCCGCCGAGGCCGACCTGCTGCGCCAGGCCATGGGCTCGAAGCGTTCCACCGAGCGCATGGAACGGCTCAAGGAGCGCCTCTACGAAGGTATGCGCGCAAACGGCATTGCCGACGACGTGGCCGCCATCATCTACGACAAGCTCGCCGCCTTCGCCAACTACGGCTTCCCGGAGAGCCACTCGGTGAGCTTCGCCTACATCGTGTATTCGAGCTGCTGGATGAAGTACCACTACCCGTCGGCGTTCTGCGCTGCGCTGCTGAACGCGCAGCCGATGGGCTTTTACTCGCCGCAGTCGCTCACCGCCGACGCCCGCCGTCACGGGGTCGTGGTGAGCCGGCCGGATGTGAATGCCAGCCTCGTCGGGGCCACCTGTACCTGGACAAATCCTACCAAACGTATGTGTACGGATGAAGACGGTTACCCGCTGACGCAGCCCGATCTGCTGCTGGGGCTCTCCGATGTGCGCCTCGTCGGCACGGGGTTGGCCGAGCAGCTGGTGGCCGAGCGTGAGCACAACGGCCCGTTCGCGGACATGGCCGACTTCGCCCGCCGGGTCGAGCCGGGTCGCCCGGCGATGGAGGCGCTGGCCACGGCCGGGGCGTTCGCGTCCTTCGGCCTGGACCGCCGCCGGGCGTTGTGGGCCGCGGGTGCGCTGGCCGAAGCGACCAGCAACCGGCTGGCCGGGGTGATCACCGGTGAGCATGCGCCGGCGCTGCCGGGCATGGCACCGGTCGAGACGGCGGCGGCCGATCTCTGGGCCACCGGCGTCACGCCTGACGGCTATCCGACCGAGCTGGTCCGGGCCCGGCTGTCCGAGATCGGGGTGAAGACGGCGGCGGAGCTGCGCACGGTCGAGCACGGCACAAGGGTGTGGGTGGGCGGCATCGTGACCCATCGTCAGCGGCCGGCGACGGCCGGGGGAACGACGTTCGTGAACCTCGAGGACGAGACCGGGCTGGTGAACGTGATCTGCTCGAAGGGGGTGTGGGCGAAGTACCGGCGGGTGGCGCGTGGGGCCGGGGCGCTACTGGTGCGGGGGATCCTCGAGCGCATGGAACCGACACCGGTGCCGCTCCCCGAGGGTGTCGCCCCGCTGCGTCGGACCCCCCGTCCGGGAGAGCACATCGAACGTCCCAACGTCATCAACATCATCGCCGACCGCATGGAAATCCTCTCGATGGAGGTGACCCCTGGCCGTTCCCGCGACTTTCACTGACGACGCATTCGGCACTGCGGCCTGAACCGAATGGCCCGAATAGTGAAGGGCCAGCGGCGAGCTGCCGATGACTCTCTCACCAGCCCAGACGAGGAGCAGGTCGTGCACGACCAGATCACCGAATTCGCAGAGATTCGTCAGAGCATCGAGCGACTCAGCCGCAAGGTCGAGTTCATCATGCGCGAGCTGAACCTCGACTACCCGGACGCAGACCTCCCGGCCCACGTCCTGCTGGCCAACGAACTCTTACGTCAGGGACGCGACCCGGAGGCGATCAAGGTCGTCCGCGAGCACAGCGCCATAGGGATCATCGAGGCCCGGGAGCTAGTCGCGCAGATGCGTGCTGCGCTTCAGCTACCCAACCCGCCCGCTGCGCCGCTTGTGTCGGTTGGCGCGTTGATCTGACCGCAACGAGGCCATCACGGTCGGTCGGTCAGCCGTTCCCACCGGTCACCTGCGTGACCGGCGCGTTGACGGCCACCCGGCCATCGCCAGAGACGGGCTGGGTGGCGGGCTGTGGAGAGCGGGTTGCGGCCGCCGGAACGGAGGATTTCCCTCCGGCTGTGGCCGCTCGCGTCGATCTGGTCGTACGACGCACGGTCGTGCGCGCCGTCCGTCGGGGTCGTGCCGTCGTTGCCATGGTCGGGGCTTCCGAGGACCCGACCGTCCCCACGCCGTCTGCCGGCAGCGTGGCCGCTCCGGCAGGAACCGAACCGACCGAACCGACTGGAGCGACCGAACCGACTGGAGCGGTGGCAACGGGCACGAGTGTGGCCAGGGCCGCGCTCCCGACGATGTCGACCCGGGTCGATCGATAGCCGAGCGCCGACCCTCCGACGACGGTGACGATCCGGGCTGTTGCCTCGTCCGCGAACGCGCACCGGTAGGTGTTCGCCGACAACGCGGCACAGCCTTGGTTGTGGATCTCTGCGCCCCATACCTCACGGAACAGTGAATCGACCGCAGACGAGGTTGCTGCGACGAGCGCCCGTGGCCGGTCGTCATCGCGCCAGGCGTCCCACAGGTTCTTGCTGGCCGCTTCCGGTGTAGCCAGGCCGCGGGCCGGTTGCGTTGACGGGGTGGTCGAGGGCACGGCCGTCGCTGCCGGGGACGATGCGATGGTCGGGGCGGCGGCAGGCGACACCGTGGCGGCCGCCGAGGACCCACCCGCCGCGTGGTTGGAAGCGTCCGGGGCAGTTCCGAGCGCGGCCGTCGTACCAAGTTCTGTCGCAGGCGTCGCAGGCCCCGACCCCCCGCAGGCTGAACCGGCAACCACAATCGCGGCAAGCCCGAGGATCGCCGACCCGAAACCCGTTCGGCGACGTAACGACGAACGGCGTCCCATTCGCTCGTGCCCGCCGTCCGCGGATGCCACCACTCCCCGACGGCTGCGGCGAAGCGTGGGCAACAGCACGGACAATGATGGTAGGGGAGCTTGCCGCAGACGGGGTTCCTGGGTGATCCGCGGATCCTCAAGCATCGCCGGGACCCGGCCGATGATCGCTTCGTGCGCAACTTCCCCACGCGACCGCCGACGCGTCGCGAGGCCGGTTCTCCGGCCAGACGAAATGGGTGAGCGTGGCGTTCGCAGGCGCGCTCCGCGTGTGGCGACCGACGTCGACATGACGACCGGTAGTACCAATGCCGCCGAAACGACGGTCAACGACCGGTCGGACAGCCAAGCGAGCGTCGTTCCACAGACGGGACCGGTCGGCGCCGAAGCGTCGGCCGTACCGTACGGGCGCTGGTCCGAGTCCGAGTCCGAGTCCGCAACCGCCCCCAGGGAGCCGCCCCGACTGATCGTCGACGAATCGGCCCTCTTCGCCGACCCCGGCAAGCTCGCAGCGCAGATGGTGTGGACCCGCCATCTCATGCTCGGACTGCTCCTCTCCGCCGTGCTGCTGCATCGCGGCCTCGTTGTCGACCGGACGATGTTCGCCGGACTCCTCGCGGTCGAACTCGGACCGATCGGAGTGCTCCTCCACGCGGCCGTCCATCGCCATCGACGGCTTCCGGCCTACACGCTCTGGCCGGATGCCGTGGCCGCCGTCGTTGCAGTTGCTCTCGCCCCCACACTGTTCCGGCCGGTGCTGATCCTCGCGCTCGCTCAGCTGACCGTTGGCGCGGTTGCTTGCGGAACATTCGCCGCGCTGCTTGCTTCATCCGTGCTCGTCGTCGGGTATCCGGCCATCGCCATCATGAAGGGCGTAGAGAGTCCGCTTGACGCGACCTTCTTCGTCCTGCTCGCCTTCCTGCCCGGTATGGCCCTTCTCGCCGGACGGGTCCGGGCCCTCGAACGCGTCACACGAAGGCGCTACCTCGATCTGCTGAGCGGACTTGACGCCGTTGTTTGGGAAGCCGATCCGCAGACTCTCGAGCTCCTTTTCGTGAGCCCCCAGGTCCTGCCCATGTTCGGGTACGAGCCCGCGGGGTTCCGCTCGAAATGGATCGAGCTGATCCCCGACGAGGACCGCAGCCAGGTCCTGGCTAGCCGCCAAGGCGCGCTGCAACTGGGCGAAGACTCGTTCTCGCTCGAGCACCGGATGGTGAAGCGCTCCGGCGACGTGATCTTCGTGCGCAACACCTTTGCCGTCGAACGTCGAGACGACGGGTCGCCGCGGCGCGTCCGTGGGGTGATCGTCGACGTCACCCTCCAGCAGGAGGCCGAGGCGACCATTCGCAAGCAGTCCCAGTACGACACGCTGACCGGCCTACCGAATCGGGCGCTCTTCAGCGAACAGTTGCGCCGCCGGATCGATGACGCCCGCCGTACCGGCGAGCACCTTGCCGTGCTGGTCCTCGACCTGAACGGCTTCAAAGAGGTGAACGACACCCTCGGGCACGGTGTCGGTGATCAGCTGCTGCAGGCTATTGCCGGGAGGTTGGCGTCCTACCTGCCCGAGCGGTCACTCGTGGCCAGGCTCGGCGGTGACGAGTTCGCGGTGATGGTCTATCCGGCGAACCCCCGCTCTGCGGCCGCAGTCGCAGAGACGATTGCGTCGTGCCTCCAGCCGCCGATCACCATCGATGCCATGACGGTGCAGGCCGCCGCCTCTACCGGCATCGCCATCTATCCCACCGACGGTGATTCGCTCGCCACGCTCATGCGCCGGGCCGACGCGGCCATGTACGAAGCCAAGAAGTCGGGGCGGACACATGTCTTCGCCGCCCCCGACGACAACGATGCCAACACCCGCCGGCATCAGCTCCTCGGCGAGCTTCGTGGCTCCATCACGGGCGGCGACCTGCGACTCTTCCACCAGCCGAAGATCGACCTGCGCACCGGTCACGTCGTCGGCACCGAAGGGCTGGTCCGTTGGAGCCACCGGCAGTTCGGCCTTCTGGCACCGCACGAGTTCATCGAGCTCAGCGAACTGTCGGGCCTGATCCAACCGCTCACTCGTTGGGTGATCGAACGGGCCATACGCGACCTGGCGGGCTGGCGATCCATGGGGTTCGACTTCACCGTCGCGGTGAACCTGTCCGTGCGCAACTTCTTCGACCAGGGGCTGCCGACCTTCATCGCCCGTCTCCTCAGTGAGCACAGCGTGCCCGGGGACCAGCTTGTCCTCGAGATCACCGAACGTGAAGTGATGGCGGATCGAGCCCTGGCGCGATCCGCGCTGTCGGCGTTCCGCTCCCTCGGGGTGAAGATCTCGATCGACGACTTCGGCACCGGCTTTTCCTCTCTGGCGCAGTTGCAACAGCTCCCGATCGACGAGATCAAGGTCGATCAGTCATTCGTCTCTGGCATGCTCGCGAGCTCCCAGGACGAGGTGATCGTGCGTTCGATCATCGAAATCGGGCACAATCTCGGGCTGGACGTGGTGGCCGAAGGTGCGGAGGAACGAGAACAGATCCTGCGTCTGCGCGAGCTCGGGGCCGACCGGGCACAGGGGTTTGCGGTGTCGGCAGCGATGTCGTCGGAGGACTTCTCGCGGTGGCTTGTGCTCCGAAAGCGAACGCCGCCCGATGCGTCCGGCCGCGTGCACCTGCTGGCCGACGAGTCGCTCTTCGACGAGGGAAAGGCGCCGCCGTTCGCGCCCGCCGCGTTGGTGTCCGCCTCGGCTTCCATCGCCCAGTTCGTCGTCTCGCCGACATCCCTTGCTTCGGGTGCGTCGGCTCCGGCCGGCCCCTTCCGTACGCTTCGGCGCCCGGGAACACCGGCCGCTCCGGTCACGACGAGTGAGCTGGTGCCCGTCCCGCAGATGGCGAACGCGATGGCGGGCCCGGCCGTGCCGGCTCCGTCGAGTCCGCCGCGCTTCGTCCTCGGGCCCGATGTCCGCTTTGCCAACACTTCGGACCTTCCGGCGGCACCGACCGGGACGACGCATCCGGAAGTTCAGGTTCAGGGGGAAGTTGAGGTTCACTCCGAAGTTCAGGTTCAGGTGGCGGTCGCGGAGATCCCGGATCACCTGGAGGTCGCGCCGCCGCCCGAGGCCTCGGCCGG
>JAYTFI010000199.1:0-1574 GCA_043734485.1 Acidimicrobiales bacterium
GAGGGTTTCGCCGAAGCCGACGTGCCTGCGCCCACGGCGGACCCGAGGAACCCCCGAGTCGTAGAGGCGACCCAAGGAGTGGAAAGGTCGTCGACCGTCGAGATGACGGCCACCCTCCTCCAACGCCGCGACGGCAAACGACCCCTGAACCCGATCCACTCCGACCCCGAACGGGCCCGCAAGGCCGGGCTGGCCGCTCCGATCGCCGGCGGCTCGTTCATCGCTGCGTTCGCACTCGAACTGCTGATGCGCGAGTGGGGACCCGATACCCTTCTGCACGGCGCACACCTCGACATGCAGTGGACTTCGCCGACCCACGCCGGTGACATCATCGCGCCGCGAGTCGTCGTGTCGTCAGTCACTGACGACCTTGTGACCGTGGCGGTCACCGTCGACCCGGCGAAGATGCGCGGCACGATCACAATCCCACGGAGACTGCCGTGACCCCGCTGCATGACATTCGCGTGCTCGACCTGACGGACGAATCGGGAGCGTTCGCCGGCCGGATCCTCGCTGACCTCGGTGCCGACGTCGTGATGATCGAGCCACCCGAGGGCGTGGGGATGCGTCGTCGCCTGCCGGGCCTCGGCGATGACCTTCCTGTTGCAGAGCGGTCTTTCGCCCACCAGTACTTCAACGCCAACAAGCGATCGGTGGTGATCGGCGACGACCCCATAACACTGCGGGGCTGGGCCGAGTCCGCCGACGTCGTGCTCGCGACACCCCCGTTCCGCCTGCCATACGCAAGTGCACTCGCCGCCAACAGCAACGTCGTCTACGCCTCGATCACGCCGTTCGGACTCGAAGCCGAATGGCACGGTCGCAAGGCCAACGATCTCGTCGCGCTTGCGGCCGGCGGGCTGCTCTTCCTCAGCGGCGAGCCCAAGGGCGTACCTGTGCAGGGAGGGGCGAACCCCTCGCACACGATCACCGGGCTCGTCGCTTCGACGGGTGTCATGCTTGCGCTCCACAACGGCGGCGGTGCCCTCCTCGACATCTCCGTTCAGGTGGCGGTCGCAGCGTTGACCCTTCAGACCGCGGCCCCGTCGCTCTGGCGCTGGTTCGGGAAGGTGCCCGGGCGTCCGGGCATGTCGAACGCGGCGCGCTGCGCCGATGGCCGCTACGTCGGGCTCATGATCCGTCCTGACCGCTTCGACCTCTTCCTGCGCTGGCTCGGCGAGGTCGGCGTCGACCACGCGCTCACGCTCGATGACTGGCCGCTCGCGCGCGCTGATGCGTCCCCGGTCGGTAATCCCGTCTCGGCCGCCATGGTGAAACTGGCGAAGGCGCTACCCCGCGACGAGTTCGTGGCCGGCGCCATGCGGGCCGATCTGGTGTGCCTGCCGACCCTCAACTTCCCCGACATGGAGCACCACGAGCAGTACGTCGTGAACCACCAGTTCTTCGCCGTCCGCCACGAGGGCCTGAAGCGCGATCTCGGGTTCGTGCGCAGCCCCGTCGACGTCTATGACGGACCGATCGCAATCGTCCCGGCACCTCTTCTCGGCGAGCGATCGGCGGAGCCACCAAGCGACCGACCGCACTCCAAGCCCAAGCGCTCCGCCGATCCTTAC
>JAYTFI010000200.1:0-4079 GCA_043734485.1 Acidimicrobiales bacterium
TCCGGCGATCCCGTCGTCAGAGGCGTCCAGGCAGGCATCGGCCGGTTTGCTTGACGAGTCGCGGCCCGCCGGAATCGAAACCACGGGAATCGAAACCGCCGCCGGCGATGGAGCGGAGCCTGGCTCCGACGGCGATCACCTCGATCACCTGGATCACCTGGATCACTGAGTGAACGGTTTCGACATCGCGATCGGGGTGAGCCTCCTCGGTGCGTTCGTCGGGGGGTACCGCACCGGGCTGGTCGCCCGTATCGCGTCCTGGGCCGGGGCGATCCTCGGCCTGCTCGTGATGGGCTCGAACCTGCGTGCTGTGCTGCGTGCCATCGGCCGGGACGAGTCGACGCACAACCCGGCCGAGATCGCCGCGCTGCTCATTGCCGGTGCCATTGCCGGCAAGCTCTTCGGCGTCGTACTGGGGCGATGGCTGCAGCGCCGACTGCCGACCCATCCGCTGCGCTCGGTCAATCGCCTCGCCGGGGGTGCGCTCGGCCTGGCCGGTGTGGTTGCGACGCTGTGGCTGACCCTGCCGCTGCTGACCCAGGTGCCCGGCTGGCCGGCCGAGTCCTCGCGGAGCTCGGCCATCGCGCAGGTTGTGCACGATTCGCTGCCTGCACCGCCGGACACGCTGGGGTCGATTCGCCGGCTGGTGGCCGGAGGACGCTTTCCGCAGGTCATCACCGAGCTGCGGCGGTCGATGAACGGCGGCGCCCCGCCGGTCGAAGCCGTTCTGGACGTGCAGACCCAGTCCGATGTCCGGAAGTTGACAGTGATCGTCTCCGCCATTGCCTGCGGGGTGTCGTCGGACGGGAGCGGCTTCTCCGTCGGGAACGGCAGCGTGATCACGAACGCCCATGTTGTCGCCGGGGCCGGCGAGCTCTCGGTGATCAACGAGGACGGCGTGTCCCGGCCCGGCCGCGTGACGTTCTTCGATCCGCGCCGCGATCTCGCACTTGTGCAGGTCGACGGCTACACGGAGCCGGCGCTTCCCCTCGGCGACGCTGCTGTCGGCGACGAGGTGGCCGTGTTTGGACATCCGCATGGCGGACCCCTCGTGGTGCGTGCAGCCGGGGTGGCGCAGCGAGTGGTGGCGGTCGGACGTGACATCTACGACCGTGGCCGCACGAGCCGGGCGGTACTGGTACTTGCCGGGAAGCTCCGGCCCGGTGATTCGGGGGCTGCAGTGGTGGACCGGGCCGGCGCCGTCGTCGGGGTGGCGTTCGCGATTGCACCGGACCGCGCCTCGACGGCGTATGCGCTGCGTACCGAGGAGCTTTCCGGCTTCCTGGCCGAGGCCGCAAGCAGCAGCCGCGGCAGCGGCGACTCAGGTACGACCACCCGCGGGTGTCTGACGGGCCAATAGGGGCCGGTCGCGACGAAGCCCGTGCACTCGGCGGATCTGGCCGGTTGGCTCAGTCCATCTCGATGAAGATGCACTCGCCGGGGCACTCTTCGGCCGACTCGATGGTCGGGTCCTGCATGTTGTCGGGTACTGCCGCAAGGCCTTCCGGGCCACCTGGGTCGGAGAAGACCTTGGCACCTTCCTTGACGTACGCGAGACCATCGTCGAGCAACGTGAAGACCGACGGTGCGATTTCTTCGCACAGACCGTCTCCGGTGCACAGGTCCTGATCGATCCAGACTTTCATGCCCATCGTCTGTTCCTGCCTTCTCGGGATTGCGAGGGTGGTCCGGCGAAGCCACCGGTCTCTATGCGACACCATAGCAATTTCTCCGGCCTATGCCGTGTCTATTCGGTCACGAGCACTCACGCACAAGGCCGGTGAAGGAGTCAGTTGTAAGGGTAGGCAGGAACTCTGAGCGCGGCGGATCGGCACGACGGCAAGGAGCGAATTGTCGCTCAACGAGTCCATTAGACGGTCAAGGGGGTCGAATCGTCACGCACAGCAAACGTTGATGGTCGTCTCGCGTCCCGATCCGCCGCGCTTGCGAAGCATTCGCCGAGGCAATCTTCAGCGAGTGGGCTCTCGACACCCGTCGAACCGGTGAACACAGTCGGTGCACGGCGTTCACGCTCATTCAAGTAGGGCGCTGTTAGGGTCGAGACAGAAGCACGGAGGCTCGGGTCTCCGCTGCACAGGAGGACGCAAAACCATGGCGCCTGCGGATCGCAGCACACGAAAGACCGAGGAGTACGAGTCCCGGCTGGGTTCGTACGAGCGCGAGGTCGCCGAGCTCCAGGAGAGCATCAAGATCCTGGAAGACGAGGTGGTGAGCCTCCGGCGCAAGCTGCAGGATGCGCCCAAGCGCGTCCGTACGCTCGAAGAGCGCCTGCTCGAGGCGAAGGGCCAGCTGTCCCAGGCCGTCAGCCAGAACGAGAAGCTCAGCTACACGCTGCGTGAGGCGCGCGAGCACATCGCGGCTCTCCGCGAAGAGGTCGAGAAGCTGACGCAGCCGCCCAGCGGCTACGGCACGTTCCTCGGCCGCAACGACGACGGCACCGTCGATGTGTTCTCCGCCGGTCGCAAGATGCGGGTCTCGACCCACCCCGACCTTGACGACGAGGAACTGCAGCGCGGCCAGGAAGTCGTGCTCAACGAGTCGCTCAACGTCGTGAAGGCCCGCAAGTTCGACGGTAACGGTGAAGTCGTCACGCTGAAAGAAGTGCTCGAAGACGGGCTGCGGGCCATCATCACGGGCCGGGCCGACGAGGAGCGGGTGGTCGAGATCGGCGACGCGCTCATCGGCGAGAAGCTCCGCAACGGCGACTCCCTGCTGCTCGACCTGCGGGCCAACATCCTGCTCGAGCGCCTGCCCCGTCCCGAGGTCGAAGAGCTGGTGCTCGAAGAGGTGCCCGACATCTCCTACGAGGACGTCGGCGGCCTCGACAGCCAGATCGAGATGATCAAGGACGCGGTCGAGCTGCCGTTCCTCTATCAGGACCTGTTCCATGAGCACGAGCTGCCGGCGCCGAAGGGCATCCTGCTCTACGGCCCGCCAGGGTGCGGCAAGACGCTCATTGCCAAGGCCGTCGCCAACTCGCTGGCCAAGAAGGTCAGCCAGGTCACGGGCAAGCCCGCCGCCCGCAGTTACTTCCTCAACATCAAGGGACCGGAACTGCTCAACAAGTACGTCGGCGAGACCGAGCGCCAGATCCGCCTCGTGTTCCAGCGGGCCCGGGAGAAGGCGGAGGAGGGCGTGCCCGTCATCGTGTTCTTCGACGAGATGGACTCGCTGTTCCGCACCCGCGGCACGGGCATCAGCTCGGACATGGAGTCGACCATCGTGCCGCAGCTTCTGGCCGAGATCGACGGCGTCGAGACGCTCAAGAACGTGATCGTGATCGGCGCCTCGAACCGTGAGGACCTCATCGATCCGGCCATCCTGCGCCCCGGTCGTCTCGACGTGAAGATCAAGATCGAGCGGCCCGATGAGCGCGCCGCCCGCCAGATCTTCGGCCGCTACATGACCACGACGCTGCCGCTCGACCCGGACGAGGTCGAGTCGCTCGGCGGCGGCGATCGGCAGAAGGCCGTCGACTCCATGATCGAGACCTGCGTCACCGAGATGTACCGCACCGCCGAGGACACCAAGTTCCTCGAGGTGACGTATCAGAATGGCGACAAGGAGGTCATGTACTTCAAGGACTTCTCCTCGGGCGCCATGATCGAGAACATCGTGCGCCGGGCCAAGAAGCTCAGCATCAAGCGCCAGATCGCCGGCCTGGGCAAGGGCATCAAGGGTTCCGACCTCATCGAGTCGACGCACCAGGAGTTCAAGGAGCAGGAAGACCTGCCGAACACCACGAACCCCGATGACTGGGCGAAGATCTCCGGCAAGAAGGGCGAGCGCATCGTCTATGTGCGCACGATCATCTCCAAGGGCGCCGACAAGGAGCCGTTGGGCGGGCGTTCGATCGAGCGTGTCGCCACGGGCACGTACCTGTAGGTCAGGCTGCAGCGCGGGTCAGGCTGCGGCGTGGGTCAGGCTGCGGCGTGGGTCAGGGTGCGCTTCCCGCAGCGCCACGGGCCAGGATGGACGCCGGCGTCGCCGGAGGGGTGGTCCCTCGTGTTGCGCTGGCCGATGCCAGCGGTGCCGGGGGCGTCACCACCCGCACATCG
>JAYTFI010000201.1:0-4367 GCA_043734485.1 Acidimicrobiales bacterium
CGGCCATCAGCGGAAGCAACCGCCGGCACAGCCGCATCGGCGCAGTGAGGTTGATCGCGAGCACGTTGTCCCACAGCTCGTCGTCGACCTCGCCGGCCGGCACGAAGTGGTCCATGATCCCGGCGACGTTGGCGAGGGTGCGCACCGGCCCGACGCGCTCGGCGTCGTGCACCAGTCGATCGACGAAGGACGAGTCGCGCAGGTCGCCCTCAACGGTGGTGATGGACGGTACCTCGGCGGCCAGCGCCGTGAGGCCATCGCCATTGCCGTCGGTTGCGACAACGGTCGCGCCCTCATGTGCGAATCGGCTCGCGGTCGCGCGCCCGATCCCGGAAGCAGCGCCGGTGACCAGCACCACCGTGCCTGCATGTCGTGTCGTGTCCATCGCTTCGGAGATCAGACGTCCCAGACGAGCGGGAGGCTGTTGATCCCGATCTGGCCGCCGTGTTCGATGATCTCTGCACCATCGGCGATCCGGTACTCCGGGATCCGCTCGTGCCACATCTCCATCGCGACCCGCAGCTCCTGGCGTGCCAGGTGCGACCCCACACAACGGTGTGGTCCGGCGCCGAACGCGATGTGGCGGTTGGACTCGCGGTCGATGATCACGCTGTCGGCGTTTTCGAACTCGCGAGGATCGCGGTTGGCGGCCACGATCGGCAGGTAGACCATCTGGCCGGCTTTGACCGGGCAACCGGCGATCTCGGTGTCCTGGATCACTTTGCGACCCGGGGTGACGAAGGAGTAGTAGCGCAAGAACTCCTCGATCGCGGTCGGGATCAATTCTGGCTCGGCGACGATCCGGCGCCGGTCGTCGTCGTGGCGGGCCAGGTGCCAGAAGCTGTAGCTCAGTTGGGCGGCAACGGTATCGAGGCCGGCCATGAACATCAGCAGGCAGAAGTCGAGCAGATCCTGATCCGGGATCGGGGCGCCGTCGATCTGCCATCCGATTGCCTGGCTGAGCAGATCGTCCTGGGGATCGTCGCGGCGTACTTTGATGAGGTCGCTGAAGTAGCCGACGACCGCCATCATCGCGTCCATCTGCCGCTGCTGTCCCTCGGGCGTTTCGAACTCGTGGTGGAGGATGTCGACCTCCCACTGCTGGAACTTCTCGGCGTCTTTGCGTGGCAGACCCATGATGTCCATGAAGATCACGTTCGGGAACACGAGCGCGACGTCGCGGACGAAATCACACGATCCGCGAGCGGCGATGCCGTCGAGGATCTCGGCGAACAGCTGGCGGACCTTTGGTTGCAGCTTCTCGATCGCGGCCGGAGTGAACAGCGGTCCGAGGAGCTGACGCCACGCCGTGTGCAGATGGCCGTCGAGCATCTCGGGAATCCATCGGTAGGGCGGGTTCGGATCGGCAGGACTGACGGCCGTGTTGGAAAAGATCGTCGGCGTCTGGAACGACTTGCGGATCTCGGCCATTCTGGTGACGAGGAAGTATTGGTACTGGCCGGCGACACCCGTGTGGACCGCCCCCTCCTCGCGCTTGGCATCGAAGTTGTCGAAGTGCCAACCCGCCGGGGCACTCGATGCGCTCACCTGGTCGTAATTCGTGACCGGGCAGCCCGTTGGGTTCTCGATGCGGTCTTCGATCGTCGTCATGTTGATTCCCCCTGAGAAATTTGCTGAAGATTGGCTTGAAACGTCGCCTTGAAACCCTGGCTAATAAATCGTAACCTCTTTTGGCGGGCCGGTGAGTGCCGGAACGAAAAGTTCGCCGAGGTCGCCCTTGGCCCGGGCTTGGCAACCGCTGACGCGAATCGAGACATATGGGCGATCAACAACAACTAGAGGGCAAGGTCGTCGTCGTCGCCGGTGCGTCTGCCGGCATCGGCTTGGCCGCTGCTCACCGCTGCGCCGCCGAAGGCGCCGACGTGGTCATGCTGGCTCGTGGCCAAGAGCGGCTTGCGACTGCGGCGGCAGAGGTCGGCGGTCGAGCGTCGGCTGTCGTGTGCGACATCATGCAACCCGACAGCGTGCGAGCAG
Organism: Acidimicrobiales bacterium; assembly: GCA_043734485.1. GTDB lineage: Bacteria > Actinomycetota > Acidimicrobiia > Acidimicrobiales > JANYDT01 > JAYUDQ01. The sequence goes on from JAYTFI010000201.1 coordinate 1,996, forward strand.
CGTTCGCAGTGGTTGGTGAACGGTTCGGGCGGGTCGACGTGCTCCTCAACGTCGCCGGCGCGGCGCGGATCAGGCGGATCGAACACGCCACCGACGCCGACATCGCATTCGTCTTCGGCGTCAACCTGCTTGGTCCGATCTACACGACGCGGGCGGCTATCCCGTTGATGCGCACGGCCGGCGCGGGCGACATCGTCAACGTCTCGTCCGAGATCGTCGACGACTACATGCCGAGGATGGTGCTGTACGGCGCGTCCAAGGGTGGCCTCGACTCGTTCAGCAAGATGATGGTGCACGAGCTCAAGGCCGACAACATCCGTGTCACCCGCTACACCGCTGGTTCGGTCGGCGGCACCGCGTTCGGCGACAACTTCGCCGAGGGCGAAGTGGAACAGGTGTGGTCCGAGTGGGACGACAGCGGCTACCTCACCCGGGTCGCCGGCCCCGGCATGGACCCGGCCTGGATGGCCGATGCGATCGTGTTCACGATCACCCGACCGCGTGGTCAGATGATCGATGTCGTACACGTTCGTTCATTCGCCCCCGGGCACGAGGGCGACCGACCCGTCGCCCCGTGAGCGAGCTGGACGTTCCGTTACTGATCGAGGACAGACACGGCGGACTATCGTCCGCCACGCGTTCGACAACCAACGAAAGGAAGGCAATGTCCGCATCGATCCATCAGGAGGCGTTCTGGGATCAGGTGCCGGCGGAGTACCTGCGCACGCTCGTCGAACAGGGCCGGGACAACGGCCTGCCGACGTCGATCTTCGCGCTGGGCGACGCGCACCGGCTCGAAACCCCCGGCATCGTGTGCATCAAGGCCGGTGACGGCCATCATTTTCCGCGTCATTGCCACGACTGCGAACGGTTCGAGGTGGTGCTCGACGGCGCGTTCACCGATGCCACCGGGAAGCGGTACCAGGCCGGTGACGTGATGATCGCCCACCACATGGAGATGTACGGCCCGCACATCGCGGAGCCCGGCGGCTATGTGGTGCTCGAATACTTCGGTTCGGTGCTCGGTACGTACGAACTGTTCTGGGACACCAGGCGAGGCCCGCTCAAGACCAACAAGATCGAAGAGGACCACGCTGCGGCGCGCGGCGTCGGGACGGCACTCGAACTGCTTGTGTCGGGTGCGGCGCCGCCTCCGTCGCCGAACGTCGAACGCACAGCGGCGTTCCAATCGATCCACGACGAGGCGTTCTGGAACCTGGTGCCGGCGCCGTACCTCCAGCCACTGGTCGAGGCCTGCCGGCCGTTCGACGGCATGGGGTACCGGATGTTCGCGCTCGGCGACCCGTACGATCCCGAAATGCCCGCTGTCGTGCTGTTCCGGGCGCCGCCGGGGTATGTGTTGCCACGGCACTCGCATGAATGCCACCGGTTCGAGGTGGTGGTCGAGGGGTCGCTCACCGACGAGCACGGCGACGAGCTCCGCGGAGGCTCGGTCATGACGGCCGATCCCGGCGAGATGTACGGGCCGAGCGTGGCCGGACCCGACGGTTATGTCAGCGCCGAGTTCTTCGGGCGGCTGGCGGGCACGTACGAGATCACCTGGGCCTCCAAGCGCGGCCCGATCCGCGACAACCGGCTCGCCTCGACACTCGGCGCAACCGGAGGCGGGTGACACATGAGTGGTCGAGATGCCGCCACGCTGGAGATCGTGGCCGGCGCGTACGACGCCACCTCGGCGCCGACGATCGGAGGTCGGCTGATCGAGGGGCTGGAGCGCGAGTCGACGTACTTGTGGGGGCTGTTCCGGTCGCGGGCGGACGATCCCGACATCTACCAGTCGATGCGTCGGCTGTCGTCGGCTCCGAGCTGGCCGGCGCGACTGCTGCTGCAGAGCAACGCCGGCTCCGCCGGGCTGGGCCGTCACCGTTGCGAGCGAATGGCGGCCCGGACCGTCGATGTGGTGTCCAGGGCAGTGGCGAGCAACATGGTTTTCCGAGCGGAGCCGATCGATGGCGCCGAGCCGTTCGGTCTCGTGGTCGCGGGCCACGACGTGCGCTGGACGGAGGGTGCGACCCTCGACGTCGCGGGGCGCGAGGTCATGCCCGGACTGCAGTGGGGCCTCGTGCGTTCGGATGGCGGTGACGGGATGCGGTACGCATCGCGCATCTTCTTGGTCGAAGGTGTCGTTGATGGCGTGCCCGTCGACGGCTTCGTCGGGGTCGACGAGGTCCACCTCGCACCGGGCCGCGAGAACTATGTCGACGATCCACTCACCGCCTCGCACCTCAGCCACGTTTGGTGCACCTGGGCGACCGCGTACGACGACGGCACGGTCGAGGCAGGTCACGTCTCTTTCGGTCGCGACGGTTTCGGTTTCGGGCTGCGAGCGGGCGATGGCGTGGCCCACGTCG
>JAYTFI010000202.1:0-3181 GCA_043734485.1 Acidimicrobiales bacterium
ATCGACGCTGCCCGCAGTTCGACGCGTATGGCATGACGCGCGTTTGTTGCTCGCTGGCCGGATCCTCATTGCCGTCGCAGGCGGCGCGTCACTGCCGGGTTTCACCACATCCATTGCAGACATCCTCTAACGCAAGTCACTCGCAGCGACCGTGTGATACGTGCGAAAGGGGGGGCTGTCCTCCCGGCGGGGTCGGGTGCTGTCGGCGCTGATCCGCCCGCCTACGCCTGTGCGCCCGATGCGTGGAAGGTCCGCTTAAGTTAAGTTGGCCCCGAGCCCGGTCTCATGACGTCGTCGTCGCTCGTGGATCAGCTCCGCGGCGCCGGGGCCCGCGCCGCTACGATCGCTACCGTGGGAACCGATCGCCGACCTGGACAGACACCGGCCCGTCGGCTCGTGGAGGCATTCGGCGACGTCGCAGCCATGGCAGCGATGTACGCGCCCGACGTGACCTGGCGCCTGAACCGCTCCCTCGCTGCGAACATCTCCGGCCCGCACGTGGGCGCCGATGCGGTGATCGCGTTCAATCGCGCCGTGTTCGAGAAGTTCTACGAACCGGGCTCAGTCACCGTCGAGATCCACGACGAACTGGGCGACGAATCGTCGTCGGTCGTCCGCTTCGACTTCTCCGCGACGACGCGCCGAGGTCACCGCTATGACGTGGAGTACGTGCTGTTTGCGACGACGCGAGACGATGCGGTCTCCGAGGTGATCGAGTTGCTCGACACGCACGCTTCGAATGAGCAACACGCGGGCCGCGCCGTCGGCGTTCGCTCGAACCGCAGCTGAAATCGTGCACTCCACTCACCACGTTCAGGCAGCGACGCCGTCCGAAACGCCCCAGTTCTGCAGGATCACCATGGGGTGGCTGCGCTGCGTCGGTCGTGTCCCGACCATGCCAGCAAAGCCGCTCATTTGACGGCCGTCTTCCCGCTTTTCGTGGAACGGCATGGTCGCTCATCGGGCCTCGGCGGTCGGCTTGCCGACGGCTTTCGGCATGTTTGAATCGACACGGTCGTGGTCCTTGACGTGCACGGGTCGAAACGATGCAATGACAGAAGCGGTGCGGCCGGCGGCAGACAGGCGTGCCGTACGCAGCGAAACACCTTGGCTCACATCGAACGTGTCCGTACATATGGCGTCCAAGCAGTGGCGGATTGCAATTCACGACTTCACTGAGGTCGGTGCGCCCGAACATGTCGCAAGCACCGTTCGAGAGGTTCGGGCTCATCTGAGCAACTTGCTGACCTCCTCCGGGTACTTGATCACGCTCGACAAGCCCGACCTTGTCTACGGACTGCTCGGCTCTCCGTCAGCCGAGGGCGGCGAGGTGACCAAACTCGAAGTCGACGTCCGTAGTGACGCTGAACCCGTTTCCGAAGGCACCCACGTCATCGGTGAAGGCTGGGACAACGCGTACAACGTCGCTGAAGGTCACGTTCGTTATCTCGGCGAGTACATCGAGCGGCAGAACGCAGAGGCCGAGGGCTCCGGCAGCCCCCACGCCTTCGCTGCACCGGCGACAGGCGACTCCTTCGGGACGATGGTCAAGATGCGCGGTGGCGAGTATCGACTTGTCTCGATCCCTACCAACCGACAAGTTCCTTCTTCTTGCAGTCGATACTGATCACCGGCTCACCCCCGGCGAGATGCTCGCCGGCTCGGGCGTTGATGTACTCAAACTGGGCGTTGCGGTCCGGGTTCTGGGCGCCCTCGGCGACCTTCGCGTTGGCCTGCAAGCTGTATCCCAGATAGTGCAACATCCGTCCCACGAGCGACTCACCAGCCTGATGCCCGAGACGCTGCAACTCCCGCCGACAACACCTGCGTCGACTTCGTCGTCCACCGCAACGGCGACGTCGGATCACCCCGCGACTTCGGCTCCACGAGTGAGTCCAACACCACCAACATGTCCGGACCAAGATCAACAGCACGCTTACGACCCGCACTCGGCCGGCGGACCCGAACCGACGGACCCGCCCACTCGACAACTCCACCGAACCGACAATCAACGTGTTCCGGCGCATCTCCGCCGCCACAGCCACCCGGGCCTGCCCGCCACGACCCAACGCCTCCACCACCACCATCAACCGCCGTTGTCGCTCATCCAACAACGGCAACGACACCGAGAAGATCTTCGACAGGCCTTCCTCGCTCAGCTCCACACCACCATGCTGCAACGCGCAACTTAAACAAACACGGGGCCTTACGCCCACTTCGTAGGCGCCGCCGAAGAAATCACACCCAGTCACGATGAGACAGCGGCGGTTTACAGCGAATCGGCGAAGCTCTTGATATCACGAATGGTGCCCAGATAGACCTCGGGCATCGTCTCGCGGAAGAGGCAGTCGCCGGCGTGGCAGGTTCCATTGACGGTGCGACTCGATACGCTGACTCCCGCATCGATCAGTTTCCGGAAGTACGCCAGACCCTCGTCACGCAATGGGTCGAGCTGGTTCACCGAAATGACGTGGGGCGGCAGGCCGATCAGGTCGTCGATAGAAGCGTGATACGGCCACGCCAGTGGGTTGGTCGCGTTCTCCCCGGACGGGTCGTACACCTTCGCCAGAGCCGCCATCTGATGACTGCATTCGAGGAAGTAGGTGTCGTTCTCGTAGAGCGATGTCAATGCCGGGATCTTGGTGCCGTACGCGTTGGAGATGTACGGGCACTGGGCGTAAACCCCGTCAATGGAGGCGATGCGTCCGTCCTTCTTCGCCTTGAGGGTGGTGGCCAACGTGAGATTGCCGCCCCCCGACTCGCCCGAGACGACGATCTTGGAAACCTCTAAGCGCGCTTTATTTTCTGATACCCATTGCAGAACCGAAGAGCAATCATTGAGTCCGGCCGGGAACGGGTACGGGCCGTGCTTGCCTCCGCCGTTGCGGAACTCGACGCCGAACACCACAAGGCCGGTGGTAGCCAGTTCGTCGCGCCAACGCACATAACTGGCTCCCGCTGCCTCCAGAAGAACCATTCCCCCTCCATGAAGATGCACAATGGCCGGGAGGGGACCGGTAGCTGACGTTGGTCGGTGTACGAACACCGTGATGTCGTTGCCGTCGACACCCTGAACCACCTCAACCGTTCGGGTGACCCCCTCGACGGGAGCGACGTTGGCCAGCAGCACATCCCCGAGCGCACCGAAACCTTCCTCCGAGATGGAAACAAACTCAAGGAG
>JAYTFI010000203.1:0-6654 GCA_043734485.1 Acidimicrobiales bacterium
CTGCGCGTGCCGCACACGCCGGAACCACTCGAAGCGATCGCCGCCGCGCTCGCGCCGCTCCCGTAAGTACTGCTCGTGGCCCTGCACGATCTCATCGTCACGTATGGCGGGATGGGTGACCAGCGGACCGGCATCGCGGCCCCGGATCGGTGTTCGGCGAACGCCGTGCTCGGCGCCGGCAAGCGCACGGCGACGCTGCAGGGCGCCCATGCATGGCGCTCGATCGCGGCGGGCGTGTCCGACCCAACCGTGTCGGCAGAGTTGGCTCGCTGCTCAGAACTGGAGGAGATCAGTTCGGCCATGGTCCTGCAGGTGTTGGCGAAGTTCGATGCAACGCCGAGCACCGCCGGATGTTTGATCTGACGCCGACTGGCGTTCAGGTGGCGGGTTCCATTGCGGTCTTGATCCGCTCAAGCGTGCGCTGCATGCCCTTCGCCAGCATCGCCGAGCGCTGCATCAGCATCTCGTAGACGTATTTCCCCACGAAACCGCGTGGCTCGTACCGGAACGACTCCGTCACCTTCGTGCCATCGCCAATCGGCTCCAGCTCGTAGCGCCATGTGGTGTATCCGTCCGCGATGAACTCGAACACGCTCCCCGGTTCGCACGCCACAACCTCCGATGTCGTCGTCCACTTCTTCACCACGCGGTTCCCAACGCGGGACTCGTTGTCGCCTTCGAACTTCGCACCTACCGCCGGACCAACCGCGCCGCCCACCCATCGGCAGGCGATGCACTCTGGACTCCACTCCCCCATCCGCGTGACATCTGCAATGGCGGCGAACACATCCGCCGGAGCATGCGCGATGGTGACGCTGACCGAGTCCGTCTTCATTCCGCATACGTTCCCACACCAGGGGTCAGCGTTACGCGCCTATCGCGCTTATCGCGCCGCGATCAACGTCGATACTGTGGGTCGATGAGCGAGGCCATGAACGATTCGGTGCGGATACCCAAAAGCACCGCAGCGTCGCCCAACGGGGCACTCGGGGCGTCTCGTTGCGAATAGTTCCCACGCGCGTCATCGAGCACTGAGCGCCGCGACCGCAAGGCTCCAATCTCGAAGGCTGGTAGCGCCGGTCGCGTTGTTGTTAGCTTCAGGCACGCAACCGTGACTGCCGCGACAGCACAAGGTCAACTGCGCAGTGGAGGAGAACCATGCACAAACTCGTGATCCGCAACGCGCATCTGGTGGACGGCACCGGCTCGGCGGCCCGACACGCCGATGTCGCGATCGACGGGTACGGCACCGTCGCCGAGATCGGCCCCGACGTCGGCCGAGGCGCCGAGGAGATCGACGCTGGAGGTCGGCTGGTGACGCCGGGATGGGTCGACGTCCATACCCACTACGACGGCCAGGCAACGTGGGACCCCGAGTTGTCCCCGTCGTCGTGGCACGGTGTCACCACCACGGTGTTCGGCAATTGCGGCGTGGGGTTCGCGCCGGCCCGGCCCGAACAGCGCGACTGGCTGATCCAGCTGATGGAGGGCGTGGAGGACATTCCCGGCGCGGCGCTGACCGAGGGCATCGACTGGCAGTGGGAGAGCTTCCCTCAGTACCTCGACGCGCTGGACCGCATGCCTCGGGTGATGGACATCGCCACCCATGTCCCCCATGGATCCGTCCGTGCCTACGTGATGGGTGATCGTGGTGCGCGCAACGAGCCGGCGACAACCGATGACCTCGCGCAGATGGCCGCGATCGTGGAGGACGGCATGCGCGCCGGTGCGCTCGGCTTCTCGTCATCTCGCACAAAGCTCCACCTTGCCAAGGACGGCGAGCCGGTTCCTGGAACGTTCGCGGGTGCCGACGAGATGATGGCGCTCGGTCGAGCCGTCGCGGCCGCCGGCGGTGGCGTCTTCGAGGTGGCTTCGGACATCGGCCTTGGCGGCCTCGAAGGCCAATTCGGTGGCGACATCGACTGGATGCGCCGACTGGCCACCGAATTGGGGCTCACCGTGACCTACGCCCTCACGCAGTCCGACCTTCATCCGGACCAATGGCGGGAGCTGCTGGAACTCAGTTCGGCGCCGATCAGCGGGTCCGGCCGTGTCATGGCCCAGGTCGCCGGTCGGCCAGGCGGCCTGCTCTTCGGCTGGGAGACGTCGCTTCATCCATTCAAGATGCACCCGACCTACATGCGACTCGCCGAAGTGCCTGTCGACCAACGGTTGGCCGAGTTGCGCAGGCCCGACGTGAGAGCGGCCATCCTGAGCGAGACCACGAGGTTCACCGGTCGGTTCAATCACGATGTCGCCCACGGATTCCACAAGATGTATCCGCTGGGCGAGAACCCGGAATACGAACCCGACCAGTCCCAGTGTGTCGAAGCGTTGGCCGCCGCCGAAGGAAAAGACCCGTACGAGTTCTGCTACGACGTTCTCTGTTCCAACAACGGTCGCGGCCTTCTGTACTTTCCGCTCACTGACTACGCGCAACGCTCGCTCGACCCTACCTACGAACGGCTCATCCACGACGGCGCGTTCCTGAGCCTCAGCGACGGTGGCGCGCACTGCCGTCTGATATGCGACGCATCGACGCCGACCTACATGCTCACCCACTGGACCCGTGACCGGACCCGCGGTCCGAGGATCTCGCTGGAGGCGGCCGTGAAATTGCAGACCAACGACACTGCGGCAATCTACGGACTGGGCGATCGCGGCACGCTCGAAGTCGGCAAGAAGGGCGATCTCAACATCATCGACTACGACGCGCTGCGGCTCGAACCGCCGCGAATGGTCTATGACCTCCCCACCGGTGCGCCCCGGCTGCTGCAGACGCCGCACGGATATGCCGCAACCGTCGTTTCGGGTCAGGTCACCTGGCGCGACGGCGAGCCCACCGGCGCTCGTCCGGGCGTGCTTGTGCGCGGTCGACGCTGACCCGATCCTTGCTGCCAAGAACCAAACCGTACGTCCGCATGCCCCGTCGCTGAGCGCCCCCAATGCCTTTCGCTGCGGCGGAGTCGACCAGACTGGCCGGACGCAACCGACGGTCGGATGCAGAGAAGCGAACGAGGCGAGTCACATGGCTCCGATCCCAAAGGGCAGCACCGTTGCGGTCACCGGGAGCGCCGGTTTCATCGGCGGCTGGGTGGTTCACGGCCTTCTCGAACGCGGGTACCGAGTGCGCGCCTGTGTCCGTGACGTGGGCGACGCGGCCAGGACCGCCTTCCTCAAGGCCATGCCGGCGTACGCATCGGGCCGCCTCACCCTGCATGCCGCAGACCTCAACAACCCCGGCTGCTTCGACGAGGTGTTCGCCGGATGTCACGGGGTCTGCCACCTCTCGCATGTCAGCACCTACGACGACGTCGACTATGTCCGCCGAACCTGCGACCACATCATCGCCAGTGTCGAGCGCTCCGGAACCGTGGCCCGTGTGGTCGTAACCTCGAGCATCGCCGCCGTGATGTCCGAGGCCGATATCTCGGAGCTCGTACGCCGCCCGATACTCGACGAGGACCGCTATCCCGACGAGCAGAACCCAAAGCGCACGCCCGAGCGCGGGCAGGGCTATTCGATGGGCAAGGTGCTCGCCCAGCGGGCCTTCTCCGAGGCCGCCGCCGAAAGCGGGCGATGGGACGCGGTCACCTGCTGCCCCGGCGACAACATCGGTCCGATCCTGTCGGCCCACCAGAAGGACATGGGGCCGTGGCAGCATCTCATCGAGAAGATGCTCGAGGGGAGCGGCGAACTCTTCCAGGGCACCGGTCCCTACCGGCCCTGGATGACGGTCGACGTGCGCGACGACGCACAGTGCCACATCGGTCTCCTGGAGAGCGCGGCAGTGCGCAACGGTGAGCGGTACATCGCCTGGTCCACCGACACGCGACGTATGGAGGACATCTGCGCCGATATCGATCGGCTGCTTCCGGAACTCGACTTCCGCGTGCCGCCCGTGACGGACTCCTCACCCAACCGGATCAAGGACCGCGAGGCCGAGTTCCGTGCCATATGGGCCGGATGCGAGCTGCGCAACGGACGCATCCGTTCGGTAGCACCGATCACGTTCCGGTCGCTCGACGACTCAATCCGCGACTGCGTGGAATCGCTCCTGTCGGTCGCCGGGATCGAACCGGTGCGACGGTAAGGGACCAATCAAGCACGGACTTTCGAACTTCAGACGAACGTGATGCCCTCGTAGTCGCTGCGGGCAACCGCAGCGATCTTTGCTGCGAACTTCGGCGCGCCGCCGTTGTACACGAAGTATCGGATCGTGCCCTGCTCGTGGCCGTTGACGTTCGAGTTGTAGCCAGTGAACCAGCTCTTGGCGTTGCGCATCAGCATGGCGCTGTACATCTGCGCGACGTGTTCGCTCCACGTCCGCTCGGCGTCGGCCGTGGCCTCGAATCGTGTGTGCCCGTGCTCTCGGGCGTAGATGAGCAGATCGGTGGCCCAGTCGACGCCAGTTTCGATCGACCTCGGGAAATTGGCCGAACCCGAACCGCTCTGCGGGCCGGCGATCATGATCATGTTGGGAAACCCATTGGCCAACAGTCCGAGAAAGGTGGCCGGTCCGTCGGCCCATGCATCACTTAGTTTCTCGCCACCGACTCCTCGGATGTCCATCCGGTCGTAGGCGCCCGTCAATGCATCGAATCCGGTGGCATAGACAATGATGTCGAACTCGTAGTCCCGCTCGGACGTCCGAATGCCGCTAGGTGTCATCCGCTCGATCGGTGTCTCAGTGATATCGACAAGGTGCACGTTGTCGCGGTTGTATACCTCGAAATAGTTCGTCTCAAGGGGCAATCGCTGCACACCAAAGCCGTGGTCGCGGGGGATCAGTTTCTCTGCGATGGCGGGATCGTTTACTCGCTGCCGGACTCGGTCGGCGATGTAGGCAGAAAACTCGGCATTGGCCTTTTCGTCGGTGAAGATCTCGAGGAAGTTCTGCAGCCAGATACCGAAGCCAGGCTCGTCGTAGAGCTTGTCCCACAACGCAACTCGCTCCTCGATCGTCACGTTCCAGAACCCGCGACGGTCCGGCTCGTGCTCGAAGCTGCCCGGCGTGCGAGCGCACTTGTCGAAGATCTCGTCGTACCGGGACCGGATGTCCGCCATCTCGTCGGCGGAGATCGGGCCGTTGTTCAGTGGTGCGCTCCAGTTCGGGCGACGCTGGAACACGGTGAGTTCGCCGACCTTGTCGGCAATCTCGCCGATAACCTGGATGCCGGTCGCTCCGGTGCCGACTACCGCAACACGCTTGCCAGCCAGCGCAATCGGTTCCTTCGGCCAGTGGAACGTATGAAACGCCTGTCCCAAAAAGGTGTCTGCGCCCTCGATGCGAGGCGGCGTTGGTGCCGAGAGCGGCCCGAGAGCGGTGATGACGAACCGGCATGTGAGCTCCCGGCCATCGGCCAACTGCAACCGCCATATGTCCGCGCTTTCGTCGAACGCCATGGCCAAGACGGCTGCGTTGAACTGCATGTGCTCTCGAAGCCCAAACTTGTCGGCGACGAAGTTGAGATACCGAAGGTTCTCCGGCTGACCGGAGAACCGTTCCACCCAATGCCACTCCTCGAGCAACTCCTTCGAGAACGAATAGCCGTAGGTGTAGCTCTCCGAATCGAACCGCGCGCCCGGATAGCGATTCCAGTACCAAGTCCCGCCCAGATCCTCACCACGTTCGAGAACAGTGGCATTCAGGCCCACGTCTGTGAGTCGTTTGATCTGGTAAATTCCACCGACCCCGGCGCCGATGACGATCACCTCGTACTGCAAAATACCGTCCTCGCCGTGCACCGTGTTGCCGATCTGGTGAAATTCGTCGAGTGTCATGGTGTCGATGGTACCGGGCCGTACCATGCCGGTTCGATGCCGCCACGCAAACGCCATCGCCCGATTGATTGGGTCCACCCGAGCACAGCCAAACCCAACGTCAGATTCTCATCCCGTCGTGGTGCTGCGCCAGCGGCATGGAATCTTTGGCGCCATCGAAACGGCGAGTGCGGCTCTTCTGGCCGTGACGGGCCTGCGGATCCACTGTAGACACGGTCACGGGCCACGGCCCCCACGATCCGGAACCGGCCGTCGTCCCCACTACGACATCTGGCGTGCGACCACCGCCAGCAGATCGACGCCATCAGCTGCTCCACCAGTCAGGACCTCACCATCAAGCACCTCGAGAGCCGCGAGCGCGTCACGCACGAGCGCATCCACCAGGAGCTCCTTCGCTTCACGGTCATCCCAGTCACACGGCGGCGCCCAGGCGACACGTACGCATCATCCCGGCGACTCGCCGCCCTCGCCGCCCTCGCCAACGCCGGGTAGTCGAGGCGTAACACGGCGAGCATCTTGCGGGTCGCCGCACGTAACTGCGTGATTCGTGTCCTGCGTGCTCACCGCGTCATAGATCGTCGAGTCCAACACCCGCACCCGGTCACGCATCAACCCCCGACTCACGCGCCACCACCCGGGTGTCATCCAGAACCGTCTCGGACGACACGGCCTTCGACCACCAGGCCGTCCGCAACGCTCATCGCACTGCAGTAGCGGACCTTGATCCGCCGCCCGCACCAAAATGGTATGGGTGCGGCTCCCGTGGAGTGACGTGGCCGTGGCCGTTGACCGAGAGTTCCCCGGTCGGTACCGGGCGAGCGCGGCGGATCGGCACGACCCTACAAGCGCCGATGTCACCGAAAGTAGGCG
>JAYTFI010000204.1:0-3965 GCA_043734485.1 Acidimicrobiales bacterium
TCGGTGCGCCGTTGATGCGCTGGTTCATCACCCGCAGTTCGCAGACGACCTCGCAGCCGCTGAAATCGGCCTGCTTCGCCGATGTGAAGCGTGCATAGATGTTCGAGCCGACGAGCTCGTGGACGATCGTGTCGTCGGCGAGCGCGTCGTCGATCGCCACGACAGCCGGAAGGGGGTCGATCTCGACGATTACGAGCTCGCCGGCATCGACCGCCTGGGCCCGCGTGTCGGCCACGATCGCGACCACCGGCTCGCCCACGAAGCGGACCGTGCCTCGCGCCACCAGCGGGCGCTCGCAACCGGCGGGGAGGACGGGCGCCGCATGCGGGAATGGCGGCAGCGTTATGTCCTCGCCGGTGAAAACGCCCAGCACTCCGGGTGCGCGCCGGGCCGCGTCGATGTCGATGAAGGTGACACGGCCGTGTGCGGTCATGGCCCGGACGAAATGGACCCACGCCGCCTTGACGGGCACATCCTCCACATAGACGCCGCCGTGCGTGAGCATGCGCGCGTCCTCGACGCGTACGACCCGGTGCCCGAGGATGCTTGCCATGCCGGCAGTCTGCCCGGGTCAGTAGGGTCGGTACCGCGCAACCCAGCAGAACGCTGAAGCGCGAGGAGCGGTCCATGGAGCAACCCCGGGTCCCGGACATCGTGCGCTGCGCCTACGCGGAGCTGATCGTGACGGATCTCGCCGCCAGCCGCCGCTTCTGGGTGGACCGGCTCGGCTTCGTTGTGAGCGCCGAGACGCCCGATGCGCTCTACCTCCGTGGCCACGCAGAGTTCGTCCACCACAGCCTCATCCTTCGGCTCGGGTCGGTACCGGCCTGTGCTCGCTTCGCCTTGCGGGTGCGAACACCGGAGGATGTGGATCACGCCGAGCGGTTCCACCTCTCGCGTGGTTGTCGCGTCCGTCGCTATCCGTGCGGCACAACGCTCGGTGTAGGCCCGACAGTGCGGGTCGAGGACCCTTTCGGCTTCGTCGTCGAGTACTTCCACGAGATCGAGTGGACTGGCCATCATCACCAGCGCTACGACCTTCAGCAGGGTGCAGCGATCAACCGGCTCGACCACATCAACCTCGTCACCGACGATGTCGAGGCCGCGTACCGCTGGTACTCGGACCTCGGCTTCGGGCTGTCCGAGACGATCGAAGACACGGCCACCGGCCAGCTGTTCGCGACCTGGATGTACCGCAAACAAACGGTGCACGACGTGGCCACCACGCAGGGCTCGTCACCACGGGTGCACCATTTGGCATTTGCAGTGCCAGAAGCGCATGACATCCTACATCTCGCCGACGTGATGGGCTCGGTCCACGAGGAGAGCCATCTGGAGCGAGGCCCAGGGCGGCACGGCGTGTCGAACGCGTTCTACCTCTACCTACGCGACCCCGATGGCCACCGGGTCGAGATCTACACGACCGACTACTACACCGGCGATCCCGGCCACCAGACCCTGCGCTGGGATGTGAACGACCCGCGGCGGCGTGACTTCTGGGGGAACCCGGTGGTGGCACGCTGGTACGAAGAGGCGAGCCGGGTGCTGGATCTCGATGGCAACGTGCAGCCGCTGCGGGAACGCCGGTCGGACGAGAAGGCGATCACGGTCGGCGCCGACGGACTCGGGGTGAACCGGTGACCACGAGGGCGAGGACCGGCAAGCAGGTGCTCGACCGGCTGCGCACCGCCCCACCCTCGCTGTGGGTCGAGGGCGCGCTCGTCGTGGACCCGACTACACACCCGCGCACTCGGAACGCGGCGCATTCACTCGCTGCGCTCTACGACCTGCAGCACCGGCCCGACCTCGTCGACACGATGACGTTCGCGTCGCCGACCTCGGGTGCCCGCGTCGGCATGAGCTTCCTAATACCGGAGTCGAAGGACGACCTGCGCCGCCGATCCGCAATGCACAAGGTGTGGGCCGATGTCTGCCTCGGCTTCATGGGCCGCACGCCCGACTACATGAACGTCAACGTGATGGCTGCCGGCACCGCGTCGGCCTACTTCGCCCAGTGCGATCAGCGCTTCGGCAGCAATGTGCGCGCATACTTCGAGTGCGTGCGCGAACACGACCTCACGCTCACGCACGCGCTCACCAGTCCACAGGTCGACCGCTCCCGCCAGCTCAACGAACTATCCGACCCGTTCATCGCGTTGGGCTTGGTGAAGGAGACCTCGGAGGGCATCGTCGTGCGTGGCGCCCGGATGCTGGCAACGCTGCCGATCTCCGACGAGATCCTCATCTTCCCGTCGACCGTGCTGAAGGCCGGCGACGAGATGAAGCCGTATGCGCTCGCCTTCGCCATCCCGAACAACACCCCGGGCCTCACGTTCCAATGCCGGGAACCGCTCGACCTCGGCCGCAGCCACGTCGACCATCCGCTCGGTTCGCGCTTCGACGAGATGGACGCGATGGTCTACTTCGACGACGTCGTCGTGCCGTGGGACCGCGTGTTCCTCCGCAACGACATCGAGCTCGCCAACAGCGCCTACGCGACGACGACGGCCGTGCTCCACATGGCGCATCAGGTGGTGAACCTCAAGGTCGCGAAGACCGAAGCGTTCCTCGGCGTGCTGCAGGCCATCGTCGACATGATCGGCAGCGGCGGCGCACAGCATGTGCAGGAGATGATCGCCGAGGTCATCGTGATGCTCGAGATCCTCAAGGGTCTGAAGGTGGCGAGCGAGGAGGGCGCGACGCTGAATGCATACGGGGTGATGACCCCAGCCCGCGGTCCGCTCGATGCAGCCCGCAACTGGTACCCGGGTGTCTACAAGCGGCTCATCGAGATCATGCAGCTGATCGGGTCGAGCGGGCTCATCATGATCCCGACCGAGGCCGACCTACAAGGCCCGCGCGCCGCGCAGATCGCCAAGTACCTGCAAGGCGCGACCGGGTCGGCCGACGCGCGGGTGCGGCTGTTCCGGCTCGCCTGGGACATGAGCATCTCCGGCTTCGGCGGCCGACAGGCGCTCTACGAACGGTTCTTCTTCGGTGACCCGGTACGCATGAGGCAGGCGCTGTATGCCATCTACGACCGAGCCCCGCTCGTCGAACGGGTCAGCGCGTTCGTGGCCGACGACGCGTGGCCGGGCGCTCGGTAGCGTCGCGAGATGGCAAGCGCGCAGATCTATCCGGCCCCGCTCACCCCCGAGCTCGTGGCCCTACTGAGTGGGGTGGCCACGGCGACGCTCACCGCGCAGCTGCAGCGCCGCGGCATCCGCAACACGTTCTTCACCGGTCTCGCACCGATCAAGCCGGGGCTACGCATGATCGGCACGGCCAAGACGCTGCGTTACGTCCCGATGCGCGAAGACCTCGTCCCGACGCTGCAGGCCGGCGTCAACGCGCAGCGCCGCGCGGTCGAGACGATCGAACCCGGCCAGGTGCTCGTGATCGAGGCCCGCAACAGCCCGGAGGCGGGAACCATCGGCGACGTGCTGTCGATGCGCGCACTGGCTCGCGGTGCGACGGGCATCATCACCGACGGGTGCGTGCGCGACAGCGCCGCGGTCGGACAGCTCGACATCCCCGTGTACCTGCAGACCACGCACGCGGCCACGCTCAGCCGTGACCATCTCCCGCTGGACATCGACATCCCGATCGCCTGTGCCGGCGTGCTGGTGATGCCCGGCGACGTGATCGTCGGCGACGGCGACGGCGCGATGGTCATCCCCGCCGCGCTGGTCGAGGAGGTCGCACGCGACGCGGCCGAGCAGGAGCGCCGCGATGCCTGGTCCTTCGAACGGGTGCGGGCCGGGGACAGCACGGTCGGTGTGTTCCCCATCAGCGCCGACCGTATGGCCGAGTACGAGGCGTGGAAGGCCGCCCGCGGCTGAACTCGCTTCGGTAGGCGGCGCGAACGTTGTCGTCGAAAGCCGCTGTCAGCGGCTTTCAACCACGAAGTTCGCGACTTGGGCGGACCGACCGGCGATCACGGCCCGGAGGTTGTTCCGGTTGAC
>JAYTFI010000205.1:0-4141 GCA_043734485.1 Acidimicrobiales bacterium
CGGCGATCGTCGAGGAGCGCCTCGATGTAACGCGTCATCTCGTCGAAGGCCTGCAGCGCGTTGTCGACGACACCCTCGCCGGCTGCGGACACGACGAACGCGGCCACTGCGCCGCCCCATCCGACGAAGCGGGGCTGGTCGCTGCGTGGGACGCCGAGGAAGTTCGCGAGCACAGTGCCGGGAAGCGGCTGGGCGAAGTCGCGCACCAGGTCCATCTCGCGCGAGTCGCGGAACGGCTCGAGCAGCTCGAAGGCGATGTCGCGCACGCCCTGTTCGAGGGCGGCGATGTGCGACGGGAGGAACGCCTTGTTGAGCGTCCGGCGCTGCTTCGTATGATCGGGCGGGTCCTGCATCATCACCATCTGCCCGTCCAGAGCTTGGATCAACGGCGCCGCCCGCAGCCGCAGATCGGCCGGCAGCGCCTCCACCTGGCGTGCCGTGTGGTGGCGGCTCGTGAAGAGATCTGGTCGTTTCAGGCACCAGTCGCAGTCCTCGTGGCGGGTGAGCAGCCATCCGCCCAACGTCTTGCTCCAGTGAACGGGGCAGCTCTCGCGCAGCTCGTCGAGGAACACGTAGGGGTTGGTGAAGTACTCCGCGGTGGCCATCGCGTTCCGGTCGTCGAGTCCACAGTCACAACTCCGGTTCGGGTCGGCGGCGACCAGTTCCATGGCGTTCCTTTCGTCTTTGCCCTCCAGGATGAAGGGGTACAGGTTGTGGCCACGACATCGCGGCCACGATGCACGTTGTTCAGCGGGCCTCGAAGACCGCCACCACGGCGGCGTTCCCATCGACGCCGGCTGCGCCCCCGCCCATCGTCTCCACGACTCCGATGCGGGCCCCGCGCACTTGGCGCGGGCCGGCCATGCCGCGGAGCTGCCAGATGATCTCGGCAGTCTGTGCGAGCCCGGTCGCGCCGAGCGGATGGCCCCGGGCCAGGAGGCCGCCACTGGGGTTCACCGGCTTCGTCCCACCCACGCACGACCGTCCGGAAGTGGCCAGCGCTGCCCCTTCGCCGGGGGCCGCCATCCCGAGCGCCTCAAGGGTCGACACCTCACCGATGGTGAACGCGTCGTGCACCTCGAGCACATCGACCTCGGCGATCGAAACCCCGGCGGCGCCGAACGCCTGCGCAGCCGCTCGCCGGACGCACGCCGAGCCCCACAGCTCGTTCGTTCGCTGGTCCCACGGCGCACCCGAAGCAAGGGCTGACGCGCGCACCTCCACGGGGCTCTCGCGCGACGAAACGATCGCCGCGGCCGCGCCGTCACCGAGCGGGCAGCACTGCAGCAGCGTGAGCGGATCAGCGATGACGCGTGACGCGAGGACCTGTTCGAGCGTCGAGGGCGTCCGGATCTGCGCACGCGGGTTTCGCGACCCGTTCGCCTTGTTCTTCACGGCGACCGCCGCGAGATCCTCGATCCTCACGTGCGGGTGCTCGGCAAGGTACCGGTTGGCCTGCAAGCCATAGAGCGCCGGAAGGGCGAGGCCGGTGGCGCCGTCGGGATCGGTGAGGTCCGGGACGATCGGACCGTCGAACACCGTCGACAGCTGCTCGATGCCCAATGCCAGCACCGTCTCGTAACGGCCGCTGCCGACCGCACTGATCGCCTCGTGCAGCGCCGTCGTGCCACTCGCACAGGCGTTCTCCACACGCATCGTCGGGATACCGGCGATGCCTGCGCCGCGAAGGATCCGCGGCGTCATGGCGCCCGGACAGAAGACGCTGCCGAGCCATACGGCGTCGATGTCACCCGGCCGGATGCCGGCGTCGGCGATCGCCTCCTCGATGGCCTCCCACGCAAGCTCCTCGAGCCGCCGCGTCACGAACGCGCCGAACGATGAGGTGCCGACGCCGGCGATGCCGACCGGTCGGTCGAGCACGGCGACGCCACGGAGCGATCCCTCGAGCTGGGTGGCCACCGGCGCTGCGCTGGAGGCGACGACGGGCCCGCCCCCACCCATGACTCGGTACCGCGGGTCGCCGGCCGACGTCGTGCCGATGAGCTCGACCCGAGAACCGGGGGCCGCCAACTCGGCATGCTCGAGATGGGCCAGGATCCGCGGACCGTCGTCGACATCGACGACGGCGACGGCGTAGGGGGGTGTGCGGTCACCGACGCGCACGCGAACGACCGTCGACGACCATACGACGCCACCGGACTCGAAGACCGCAGCATCCCTTCGCGTCCCGCACACGAAGCACCGCCCCGGCGCTTCGGCGAGCGCGTAGCCGCATCCCGGGCAGCGGCTGCCGTGCAGGCGGCCGCCGTCAACCCGGGGTCGGGGATCGGCGCGTTCGCTCATAGGCAAACTTTAGTTCGGCAACATCGATAGCCGCTAGTCGCGTGTCGAATCGTCTGTACGCGAGCCGCAGACCGTCGCTGTTTGTATGAACACGGCCGACGTTCGGCGACGGTTCGGGCTCTTTCGGGGCACGTTCGATGGCCGCCGGCGCCTTGACATTCCCGGTCAGAACCGACTAGAAGTTCGGTTACGTGGAGTCGGTGTCGTCATCCCGACGATCCGACTCGACAACGTGGACCAGTCCGAGGAGGAGTGACGTTGACCGTGACCGAGACGGAAGCTGAGGGATCGTCGGTGACGAACTACCGGGCCTTCGACATCGACCAGCACTTCTTCGAGCCGCTGACGATGTGGAACGAATACACGCCGAAGAAATACCACCACCTCACCCCCCGCTATGCGGTCGACAGCCTCGGACTCACCCGTCAGATCATCGGCGGGCGGACGTTTCCCCGCAACCCGATGGTGCCGATCCCGCGGCTGAATCCCGCGCTGCCGACTCACGTCGACCATTCGAAGGGGGGATTCGGCAGCGACGAGGTCAAGATGGCCGGCTGGGATCCGCAGACCCGGCTGCGACTGCTGGACGCGGAGAACGTCGGGGCCGCGGTCATCTATCCGACGCTCGGCCTGCACTTCGGCGGCATCGAGGACATCGAGCTGTATACCGTTCTGTGTCAGGCCTACAACAACTGGGCCAGCGACTACTGCAAGGTCGCACCCGACCGGTTGCTCGCGCCCGCGCTGGTTCCCCAGCTCGACGTCGACGCCACGCTTGTCGAGGCCGAGCGGGCCATAACCGAGCTGGGCATGCCGGGAGTCATGCTGCGGCCGAACCCGATCGGGCGCACGATCGAGGATCCGGCGTGGGAGCCGTTGTGGGACATGTTGAACCAGCTGAAGGTTCCCGTCGCGTTCCACGAGAGCACATCGCTGTGCATCCCGCAGTTCGGCACCGACCGGACCGAGAACTACATCTTCCAGCACATGATGTCGCACCCGTACGAGCACATGGCGGCCATGATGTCGCTGATCGGCGGCGGCGTGTTCGACCGCCACCCCGATCTGCGGGCGATCTTCGTCGAGGCCGGCTGCGGGTGGGCTCCCTACTGGATGGAACGGATGGACCATCACTTCTCCTCGCCGTACCAGTCGATGCAGCTGAGCATGGCGCCTTCGGAGATCTTCAAGAAGCACTGCTTCGTCGCCGCGGAGGCCGAAGAGCGCAACGTGCTCCCCGGGTTCGAGCACTCCCTCGGCTTTGACAACATCTGCTGGTCGAGCGACTTCCCCCACCCGGACCATGAGTGGGGTGGGCTGGTGAACAGCTTCACGAGCCGGCCGGAGCTGTCGGTGGAGGCCAAGCGCAAGGTGATCGGCGAGAACGCCTATCGCGCCTATCGCATGACGCCGAGTTGATCGTTCCCCACAAGCAGGTCCGGGAGAAGCCAATGCGAGTCGACGAAGCGCTGGTCGCAGAGTTCACGCGCCAAGGCGTGCGGCAGGTCTTCGGCCTCATGGGCGAGGACACCGCGAAGCTCCTGCTGCTGCTGCCTGGCGCCGGCATCTCGTACCTGAGCAGCCGCCACGAATCGGGGTCGGTCGGCATGGCGGACGGGTACTCCCGCGCCAGTGGTGACGTTGGCGTGGCCGTGCTCAGCCGCGGTCCGGGCCTGACGAACGGGCTCACGGCGATCACGACTGCGGCGCGGTGCGGTTCGAGGGTGCTGGTCATCGCCGCGGACACCTCGAGCGTCGTGCCGCGATCGCCGAGCGTCGCGGCGACGGCTCGGCTCAGCCACAAGTACGTGAACCAGGCCGCCGCCCTCGACGCGGT
>JAYTFI010000206.1:0-2240 GCA_043734485.1 Acidimicrobiales bacterium
CTGGGTCAGGGTTGCGTGCCCGCCGGCGTCGACGGCCAGCAGTGCGTGATGCAACTCGAGCGAGCGGTCACGGCAACGGACCACCGCCGAGGACGAGCGACCGATGTAATGGGCGCCGGTAGGCAGTTCGACCCGCCCGCCGGCATCCACCCCGGCGACCCACACCGCCGCGATCAGCGTGGCAGGCTTGCCGGGCAGTGGGTGGTCGAGTTCGAGTCGACTTCCGTTGAGGATGCCCGATGTGACGAGCCTCTGTTTGAGGGGCGCCGGACGGCCGTCGATGAGAATGAGCGACGCTGCCGCACCAGGTCTGATCAGCCCGGTTGCACAGGCGGCGTCGAAGACCGTGGTCTCCGGCGTTGTGGTGCAGATGGTCATCCGCCTGCGATGGGGCAGGACCACGTCGAGGGTCGCCAACGGCGAACCCTTGACGGATGCGCTTGGTGCAGATTCGCTGTTCGGTGTCACGGCGCACTGAGTGCTCCGATCGTGTCCAAGTGGAAGAAAAACGTGCTCACACTGGGCGTCTTGAGACTTTCTTGACAGTTGAGTCCTCGCCTGTGAGACGCCCTGTGAGCCGCGCTGTGAGGTTCGACCGGCACTGTGCTGGCCATGACCGAAATCCGACTTCCCGCTCGATCGACCTACAACGCTCCGATCCTCTCCCGGCTGCAAGCCGAATGGCAGCACATGACGACGAGGGAGCACGAACTGCGAATCGTGCGATCGTGGAATCTCCCCGGCGCGCCGATCCGGTCGCTCGACGAGCTGCTCGAGCGGTGCGGTTTCGTCGGGTCGTCCACAGGACGCGCTGCAGGGCGGCCGCCGCGCGATGCCGTGGACGAGGCCCGAGCCGACGCGCAGTTACTGCAAGTGGTAGCGCTCGCCCACCACAACGCACTCGCAGCCAGGATCGTGCTGCAGCGGATCATGCCGGCGCTGTGCGCGGTGGCGAGCCGCCGCTCGCCAACCCACGATCGCCGCCATGAGCTTGCCGACGAACTCGTCGCAAACGCCTGGCCCGTCATCTGCAACTACCCCGTCGAGCGGCGTCGGCACCGGGTGGCGTCCAACCTCGTGCGCGACATCGGCTTCGAGACCCTCGTTCGGCCGCGGCGCCGACGCTCATCCGGCGAAGTCCCGTCCACACGCGATGTCATCGGCGACCCGGAGCAACAGTTCGACGCCGAGCCCCTCGACGAATTGGTCGGCTTGCTGCGCGAGGCCCGTGCCGCGAAAGGCATCAACCAGGCCGACATCGATCTGATCTGTCAACTCCTCAATCACGGCCGGCCGGAACACCTTGCCGCGATCCTCGACGTGACCCCGCGCACCGTCCGCAACCATCGCGACGCCGTGGTGCACCGCCTCCGCAATCTGGTCGCAACCGCGGCCTGAGCGTCAGCCGGGCACGCCGGCGACAGCGGCGTTGGGCTTGGCGGTGAGTCCGGCGGATTGGTGACCCTTGGCCTGGTTCTCTCAGGGTGCTGGGGTCGCTATGGGTGCTGGGTGAAGGTTGCGTGGCGCTTGGCGAGGAAGGCGGCGATGCCCTCCTGGGCGTCGGCGGTGAGCGCCGCGTTCGCCATCAACTCGACCGCGAAATCGTAGGCCCGACCCTGGGCCAGGTCGATCTCGCCGTAGAAGCCCTGTTTGCCCATGGCCTTCGACAGCGCGCTGCCGCGGGTCGCGCGAGTGATCAGGTCGAGCGTCGCCGCATCGAGTTCCTCAGCCGGCACCGCACGGTTGATCAGGCCCCAATCGGCAGCGGTCGCAGCATCGATGACGTCGCCGGTGAGCGCCATCTCGAGCGCTCGTTTGCGGCCGATGTTGCGCGCGACGGCAACCAGCGGGGTGTGGCAGAACAACCCGCCCTTGCCGCCGGGAATCGCGAAGCCGGCCGTGTCAGCGGCCACCGCGAGATCGCACGACGCAACGAGTTGGCAACCGGCGGCCGTCGCGAGCGCATGCACCTTGGCAACCACAGGCTGCGGAATGGACTGAACCGAGTCCATCATCGTGGTGCACACGGTGAACAGACGGCGCGCCTCGTCGAGCGTTGCGCCGGCCATGTCGGCGAAGTTGTGACCCGCACTGAACACCGGCCCGTTGGCGGCGAGGATGACGCCGAGCGCACCGCTCGAACCGACGTGGCGGAACGCCTCGGTGAGTTCGAGCATCACGTCCATCGCCAACGCATTGCGCTTGTCGGCACGGTTGAGCGTGATCGTCGTGATCGGCCC
>JAYTFI010000207.1:0-3940 GCA_043734485.1 Acidimicrobiales bacterium
AGTGTCCCCTCGTGCAGCTCGTACCGGCGCCCGTCGCCCAGGGGAAAGTCGTCGAGGTCATCGACGGTGAGTGGACGAGCCGGAAGCTGGAGCACGAGCGACATGCTAGGACCGAAGTTCGAAACATGGGAGGAGCGCTTCGTTGATGGTGGATGAGGTCATGCCCGCAGTGTGCGGCGGGGGTGTGACAACTTTTCGATACCGCGATTTCGCCGAGTTCGCAGTGGCCTATGCTTTCCCGTCCGCCTCCGGGCGGCTCGAACGTGCCTCACTGCCGGTCTTCCGGCACAACGCGAAGGAAGCCCCACCATGTCCGATCTGACTCTTGCCGCCGAACGTCGCGACACCACGGGTTCCGGGCCTTCGGGTCGGCTTCGTGACGAGGGTCGAATCCCCGCCGTGCTCTACGGCAAGGGCATCGACACGCCGATCTCGATCACGGTCGACCATCGCGAAGTGCGACATGCGTTCCAGGACAAGGCGAACCGGCTCCTGACGTTCACGCTGACGGTCGACGGCACGCCGCACCAGGTCAAGATCCAGGAGATCCAGCGTGACCCGGTCCGCAACACCGCAGCGCACATCGACTTCATCACCGTCTGAATCGACGGCGTGCGTGCGGGCGCCCGCGCGTCGGCGGTGGCGTGATGTTGTGATGGTGTTCGGCCTGTCGGACCGCACGGGCACCGCCGCTGCGTTTCTCATCGTCGGGCTCGGCAACCCCGGTGAGGAGTTCGAAGGGACGCGCCACAACCTCGGCTTCGAGGCCGTGTCTCTGCTCGCCACCCGCCATGGCGGAAAGCTCAAGGCCGGCAAAGAGCGGGCGAAATCGTGCGAGGTGCGCATCGGTGGCGCGCTCATCGCGCTTGCGCAGCCGCAGACGTTCATGAACCTCTCGGGCGAGTCGGTCCGGATGCTCGTCAAGCGGCACGGCATCGCCGTGCCCGACCGGGTCGTCGTCGTCTACGACGAGCTCGATCTGCCGTCCGGTCGGGTGAAGGTGAAGCATGGCGGGGGTTCGGCCGGGCACAACGGCGTCAAGTCGGTGCAGGCGCATCTCGGCTCGCCCGGGTTCGTCCGGGTGCGGATCGGTGTCGGGAAACCTCCCGGTTCCCAGAAGGGCCTGGACTTCGTGCTCAAACGCCCGGGCAAGCAAGAGCGGGTCGTGCTCGATGTCGCCCTCGAGATCGCGGCCGATGCCGTCGAGTCGATCCTGTCGGCAGGGATCGAACGGGCCATGAACACATACAACACTGAGCCGGCCGCCACGCCCTGATCTGACGCCGACCTCGCGACGGCGCAGCTACCCTCGCCCGGTGACCTTGGCGCCCCTTCCCTCGCTGCTGCGCGGCGACCGCGACCTCACCGACCTGCTCGGTTCGCGGAGCGCGCTGTTGGCCGTGGCCGAGCCGGCCCGGGCGTTCGTGCTCTCGGCTCTCGCCCATGTCACGGGTCGTCGGCCGATCGTGGTCATCACGCCGACCACGACCGACGCCGAACGAATCGCGAATGATATGCGCGCCTATCTTGGCGAACACGAGGTCGATGTGTTCCCGGCGTGGGAGACGCTGCCCTTCGAGCGGGTCAGCCCGAGCGTCGAGACGATGGGCCGGCGCCTGCGGGCCATGTGGCATCTGCGGTCGCAGGAGGGCATGCCGGCCGCACTGGTGATCCCGGTGAAGGCCGTCCTGCAGCGCCTGGGCCCGCACGTCGAGGAGACGGCACCCGTCGTAGTGCGGGCCGGCGAGCAGCTCGATGTGGAGCAACTCGTCGAGGAGCTGGTCGGGCTCGGCTACCGGCGGGAGTACCAGGTCGAGCACCGCGGTGAGATCGCCGTCCGCGGCTCGATCGTCGATGTGTTTCCCTCGACCGCGGAGATTCCGGTCCGCATCGACCTCTGGGGAGACGAGGTCGACCGGCTCAGCGAGTTCAGCGTGCAGGATCAACGTTCGACGGTCGACATCGCCGAGGTCGAGCTGTTCGGCTGCCGTGAGTTGCGGCCTACGCCGGAGGTGCGGGCCCGCGCCGAGGCCATGATGGCGACCGAATCGTGGGGCCGCGACCAGTGGGAGCGCCTCTCGCAGGGCCTCGTGTTCGACGGCATGGAGTCGTGGCTGCCATGGCTCACCGAGGGCGAGCACGTCCTGATGGATCTGGTCCCGCCCGACGCACTGGTCGTGCTGGTGGAGCCCCGCCGCATGCGTGATCGGGCTTCAGATCTGCTCGATGAGGAGGCCGCGCTGGCCAACTCACTCGCCATCACCTGGGGCGCCGACAAGACCAGCTCGGTGCTGGCCGACACCGGAGCGTTCCCGAGGCTGCACCTCCCGTTCGACCGGCTGCTCGCGCACACGAATGCACCGGCATG
The DNA here is from genome assembly GCA_043734485.1 of Acidimicrobiales bacterium. Taxonomy (GTDB): domain Bacteria; phylum Actinomycetota; class Acidimicrobiia; order Acidimicrobiales; family JANYDT01; genus JAYUDQ01. The sequence continues at coordinate 2,369 of JAYTFI010000207.1, forward strand.
GACGATGACGGCGGCACCCGAGGGCCCTTCGACGACGGTGATCCAGTCGATGGGCTGGACCCCGGTGATGGGCGACTCGTCGGGCCTCGTCTCGCAGCTGCGGCACCTCTTGACCGACGGCTACCGCGTGATCCTGGCTGCAGACACCGAGGGATCGGCCGATCGCCTGCAGGTGGTCCTGCGCGATGAGGGCCTCCAGGTCACGGTGGTGCCGCCGGGCTACGACCCCGACATCGACAAGCGCTCCGCAGCCGGACTGCAGATCGTGGTGCAGCCGGTCGAGCGCGGCTTCATCCTCCCTTCAGTGAAGCTGGCCGTCCTGTCGGAGACCGATGTGACGGGTCGCCGGCGCGCGCACCGCAAGGCCCGCTCCAAGCGCCGTCGCGAGGCGCAGGCCTTCTTCGACGACCTCAAGACCGGCGACCACGTGGTGCACTACGTCCATGGCGTCGGTCGCTTCGCGGGCATGGTGAAGCGGGCCATCGGCGGAACCGAGCGCGACTACCTGCTGCTCGAGTTCCGCGGCGACGACAAGCTCTACGTCCCGAGCGACCAGATCGATGCGATCCGTCCGTACACGGGCGAGCCGCCGTCGCTGCACCGCCTCGGCGGCAAGGAGTTCGGCGCGGCCAAGGCGAAGGTGCGCGCCGCGGTGCGCGAGATCGCGCAGGAGCTCGTCGTCCTCTACCAGAAGCGGATCACTGCGCCCGGCCATGCGTTCGGGCAGGACACGCCGTGGCAGCGGGAGATGGAGGAGTTGTTCCCCTACGTCGAGACGCCGGATCAGCTGAAGGCGATCGAGGACGTGAAGGGGGACATGGAGGCACCGTCGCCGATGGATCGCCTCGTCTGCGGCGACGTCGGCTATGGCAAGACCGAGGTGGCCATCCGGGCCATCTTCAAGGCGGTGCAGGACGGCATGCAGGCCGCCGTCCTCGTTCCCACCACGCTGCTCGCCCAGCAGCACTTCCAGAACTTCAGCGAGCGGTTCTCGAACTACCCGATCCGTGTCGAGGTGCTTTCGCGGTTCCTCACCAACGCGCAGGCGAAGAAGGTCATCGAAGGAGTGAAGACCGGGCAGGTCGATGTAATCATAGGTACACATAGATTACTGTCCAACGACATCTCGTTCCCGAAGCTCGGCCTGCTGGTGGTCGACGAGGAGCAGCGCTTCGGCGTCACCCACAAGGAGGCGATCAAGCACCTGAAGGAGAACGTCGACGTCCTCACGCTTACGGCTACGCCCATCCCCCGCACGCTGGAGATGGCGCTGTCGGGCATCCGTGACCTCACCCTGCTCAACACTGCGCCGGCCGACCGCCAGCCGATCCTCACCTATGTGGGCGAGTACGACGACCGCGCCGTGGCCGAGGCCATACGCCGTGAACTCTTGCGTGAGGGTCAGGTCTTCTATGTGCACAACCGCGTCGCCGACATCGATTGGAAGGCCAAACAGCTCCACGACCTCGTACCCGAAGCGCGCATAGCAATCGCCCACGGGCAGATGGACGAGAGCCTCCTCGAGCAGGTCGTCTACGACTTCTGGGAGGGCAACTACGACGTGCTCGTCTG
>JAYTFI010000208.1:0-3600 GCA_043734485.1 Acidimicrobiales bacterium
CCGAAACGTCTGAACTGGAAGGATCTGAGGATGCCCGACGCACCACCGCCCGACCTGATCTTGCGCAACGCCGATTTGGTGGCCACGGTCGATGCCGACCGTCGCGAGCTGCCCAACGGCTGGGTCGCAATGACCGGCGGCCGGATCGTCGGTGTCGGCGACGCGGGTACCGAGCCGGACGCTGGGCCGTCGACCACGGTGGTGCAGGCGAACGGCTGCCTCGTCACTCCCGGCCTCGTCAACACCCACCACCACATCTACCAAAACCTTACGCGCGCATATGGTCCCGCGATCGACGGCACGCTGTTCGAATGGCTCACCGCGCTCTACCCGCTGTGGAGTCGGCTCGACGAGGAGGCCGCGTACGTTTCGGCGTACGTCGGGTTGGCTGAGCTCGCTCTCGGCGGTTGCACCACGACCACCGACCACCTGTACGTGCATCCACGCGGTGGGGGCGACCTGATCACGGCCGAGATCGCCGCAGCCCGGGAGCTCGGCTTCCGCTTCCATCCGACCCGTGGGTCGATGAGCCTCAGCAGGAAGGACGGTGGCCTCCCGCCCGATTCGGTCGTGCAGACCGACGAGGAGATCCTTTCCGACTCCGAACGGCTGGTGAAGCGCCACCACGATTCGGCCTTCGGCGCGATGGTCCGCATCGCGTTGGCCCCGTGCTCACCGTTCTCGGTGACCCCCGCGCTCATGACCGCGACCGCGGAGCTGGCCGAACGCCTCGACGTGCGTCTCCATACCCACTTGGCCGAGGATCACGACGAGGACGTCTACTGCCTCGAGCGCTTCGGCCGGCGCCCGGTCGAGCAGTTCGAAGCGGTGGGCTGGGCATCGAGCCGCTCCTGGGTCGCCCATTGCGTGTTCCCCGACGATGCTGAAGTCGCACGGCTCGGCTCATGGGGTACCGGGGTGGCCCACTGCCCGAGCTCGAACATGGTGCTCGGCAACGCCCGCATCGCCCCGGTGGCCGATTTCCGGCGGGCGGGCGTGCCGGTCGGGCTGGGTTGCGACGGTTCGTCCTCGAACGATGCCGCTTCCCTCTGGCAGGAGGCCCGCAACGCGATGCTTCTCGGACGCGTGCGGGGTGGCTCGTCGTCGTTCAGTGCCCGCGACGCGCTCGAAGTTGCGACGCTCGGCGGTGCGGGCTGCCTCGGCCGGGTCGGGGAGATCGGTGAGCTATCGGTGGGTGCAGTCGCCGACGTGGTCGTCTGGCCGCTCGACGGGGTCCGTTTCGCCGGTGCACATTCCGATCCGATCGCGGCCTGGCTTCGCTGCGGACCGGTTTCCGCGAAGCACACGATCATCAACGGGCGATTCGTCGTGCGCGATGGCGAACTCGTCAACGGTGACGTGGAGGAGCGGCTGCGCCAGCACCGCCGGGTTGCCCAGGCGATGCAGGCCGGCGACTGAATCTCAGGCGTCGAGCCACTCGTCGATGAGCCGGCGGGCGATGGTCATCGGCGGCGGAATCATGGGAAAGCCGCGCCGGCCGAGCTGCCGCGATTCGGTGATCGCCTCGCGGTCGAACCACTGCGCATCGTCCAGCTCGGTGGGGTGCACGGCAAGGTCCTTCGTCACTGCCGTCGCGTGGAAGCCGAGCATCACCGATGCCGGGAACGGCCACGGCTGCGACGAGCTGTAGCGGACGTCACCCACCCGCAGCCCAACCTCCTCATAGACCTCGCGGGCAACCGTGTCCTCGAGGCTCTCGCCCGGCTCGAGGAAGCCGGCGAGTGTCGAGAACATCCCCGGGGGCCACACCTTCTGGCGGCCGAGCACGCAGCGGTCGCCGTCGGTGACAAGCATGATCACGGCCGGGTCCGTCCTCGGGAAGTGGTCCGCTCCGCACGAGTCGCAGTGGCGCTCATGGCCGGCCGCCCGCATCACCGTCGGCGAACCGCACACGCCGCAGAACCTGTGCTTCGCATGCCATGTGGTGATCCCGCTGGTGAAGGCAAGAAGGTTGGCGTCGTCGATCTGCAACAGGCCCGCCGCTTCACGAAGACCGGTGAGCATGGCGTCCTCATGCAGGCGATTCTCCAGCTCGGGCTTCGCCAGGTGTGACACGTCGAGCGCGAAGTGGGCGACGCCGTCGATCACCCCCAAGAGGATCGGACCGCCGCCATCGGTGACGAGGACATGCGCCTCCGGGGCGGCGATCGAGGCCGACCGGTCCCCCCGCACGGCGAGGCGACCCTGCCAGTTCAGGTGCACACGCGCGCTGCCGTCGGTCCACTGTTCGAGGACCCACACCTCGTCCCTGCGGCGATCGCTGAGACGATCGAGGGAGCCGGTTGCAAGCGAGTTCGGTCGGATGGAGGCCACCCGGTGACTGTACGTTCTCGCCCCGTGGGAACCACATCGCCAGGGAATGAGCTCGTGGATGTCGTCGATGCCGACGACACCGTGATCGCGACCGTCACCCGACGCGAGATGCGGGCGGGTGCCCTGCGTCATCGCGCCGTCTACCTGCTGGTGGTCTCGTCGGCCGGCGAGCTGCTGGTCCATCAGCGTTCGTTCGACAAGGACGTGTGCCCCGGCTGGTGGGACGTCGCAGCCGGGGGCGTGGTGGGCAGCGCAGAGTCCTATGACGAGGCTGCATCGCGCGAGCTGTCGGAGGAGCTCGGCATCACGGCTCCCCTTGAGCCGCTGGGCCACGGCGTGTTCGACGATCAGCGCGTCCACATCGTCGGCCGGGTCTACCTGGCCCGCCACGACGGCCCGTTCGAGTTCTCCGACGGCGAGGTGATCGCCGCCGAATGGATCGCACCCGACCTGCTGCCGGCACTGCTGAGCGAGCGGAAGTGGTGCCCCGACAGCGTCGCCCTCGCGCTCCCGCTTCTGCGGACGGCGTGAGTCCGGCTCGCCGTCCGACGCCTCGTACGATGCTCATGCATGAGCATCCTCGTGCTGTTGCGCCATGGCGAGAGCCTGTGGAACCAGGAGAACCGCTTCACCGGTTGGTATGACGTCGACCTTGCACCCCACGGCGAGGTCGAAGCAAAGCGGGCGGGTGAGCTGATCGCCGCTTCGGGCGAGTTGCCCGACGTCGTCCACACATCGCTGCAGAAGCGGGCGATCCGCACCGCGCAGATCGCGCTGGAGCACTGCGACCGTTTGTGGATCCCGGTGCACCGCTCGTGGCGGCTGAACGAACGTCACTATGGCGACCTGCAGGGCAAGAACAAGGCCGAGACGCTGGCCGAGTTCGGCGCTGAGCAGTTCCTGGTCTGGCGGCGCAGCTACGACACTCCGCCCCCGCCCGTCGCGCTCGACAGCCCGCACCATCCCCGCAACGACCCTCGCTACGCCGACCTCCCGCCTGACGTGCTGCCTGCTACCGAGGCGCTGTCCGACGTACGGGTCCGGATGCTCCCCTACTGGCAGGACGCAGTGGTGGCCGACCTTCGGGCCGGAAAGACCGTGTTGGTGGCGGCGCACGGCAACTCGCTCCGGGCGCTGGTCATGCACCTCGACGGGTTGACGCCCGAACAGGTCGTCACGCTCAACATTCCGACCGGCGTCCCGCTGCGCTACGAGCTCGACCACGACCTCAAGCCCGTCTCCTCCCGCTATCTCGACCCCGCCGCG
>JAYTFI010000209.1:0-11304 GCA_043734485.1 Acidimicrobiales bacterium
CCGCTGGAGTTCGTCACCATCGCCGTCAGCGACGGCATCTCGATGGGTCACGAAGGTATGCGCGCTTCGCTTGTCAGCCGCGAGGTGATCGCCGACTCGGTCGAGACGGTCATGCATGCCGAGCGGTTCGACGCACTCGCGGCGTTCGCCGGCTGCGACAAGAGCCTGCCCGGCATGATGATGGCGGCCGCCCGGATCAACCTGCCCAGCATCTTCCTCTACGGCGGTTCGATCCTTCCCGGCCGCGGTGCCCACGGCGAGGCACTCGATATCACGAGCGTGTTCGAGGCGGTCGGCGCCCATGCCGTCGGCAAGCTCTCGGACGAGGAGCTGTCGCTGATCGAGCACAACGCGTGTCCTACCGAGGGTGCGTGCGCGGGCATGTTCACGGCCAACACGATGGCCAGCATCAGCGAGGCACTCGGGCTCGCGCTTCCTGGAAGTGCCAGCGCACCGGCAGTCGACCGCCGCCGTGACGACCTTGCCTACGCCAGCGGCGTCGCCGTCATGAACCTCGTCGACAAGAACATACGTTCACGTATGATCCTCACGAAAGAGGCTTTCGAGAACGCGATAGCCGTCACGCTTGCGCTCGGCGGCTCCACCAACGCCGTGCTGCACCTCCTCGCCATCGCCCACGAGGCCAGGGTCGAGCTCGCGCTCTCAGACTTCAACCGTGTCGGTGCGCGGATCCCGCACATCGCGGATACCAAGCCCGGCGGGAAATACCACATGACCGACATCGACCGCATCGGTGGCATCCCCGTCCTCATGAAGCACCTGCTCGACGCCGGTCTGCTGCACGGCGACTGCATGACCGTCACCGGCAAGACGATGGGCGAGAACCTCGAGGCACTCAACCCGCCCGAGCCCGACGGCGAGGTCATCCATCCGCTCAGCAAGCCGATCCATGCCGATGCCGGCATCGTCATCCTGCACGGCAGCCTCGCCCCGAAGGGCAGTGTCGTGAAGGTGGCGGGCCTCACCAAGGAGCAGATGAACTTCGAGGGTCCGGCCCGCGTATTCGAGGGCGAGGACACCGCCATGGAAGCGATCCTCACCGGCAAGATCGAGGCCGGCTCGGTCGTCGTCATCCGGTACGAGGGCCCGAAGGGCGGTCCGGGCATGCGCGAGATGCTCGCCGTTACGGGCGCGATGAAGGGTGCCGGACTGGGCTCCAACTGCGCGCTCATCACCGACGGCCGCTTCTCCGGCGGCACGTGGGGCTTCTGCATCGGCCATGTCGCCCCGGAGGCGGTCGATGGCGGGCCTATCGCGTTCATCCGCGACGGCGACATCATCAAGATCGACGTGCCCAACCGTGCCCTCGACGTGCTCGTCGACGCAGCCGAGCTCGAGCTGCGCAAGGCCGACTGGAAGCTCCCCGAGCCCCGCTATACGACCGGCGTTCTGGCCAAGTACGCGAAGCTCGTGCAGGGCGCGGAGACGGGCGCAGTCACGCTCCCGTAGCTCGCACGAGTCAGACCATCGGCCACGGGTAGGCGTAGTCCGACCGCGGCGCCGGATAGACCGGCTTGCGGTCGAGCCGCTGCGCCCTGGCCAGCATCACCTCGATCTCGGCGTCGCTGAGGAGCTCGTCGAGGATGCCAAGGCCGCCCCGCTCGCTCGACGCGAGCCGTTCGATGTCGGGCCGCAGCACGTGCGGGATCTTCTCGCCGGCGAAGTCCCACATCACCGTGCGCAGCTTGGTCTCCTCGTGGAAGCACAGGCCGTTGTCGATGCCCCAGATGCACGCGTCGGCATCGATGAGGATGTGCCCGCCCTTGCGGTCGGCGTTGTTGGCCATGATGTCGAGCGCGGCGAGCGTGTGCAGCTGGTCATGCGTCTCCGGCCGTTTCTCGAGCATGGTGAAGTAGTGCTGCTCGAAGTCGGCATCGACGAATTGCTGGACGGAACCGATGCCGTAGTCGCCCTCGCGCAGCACTGTGCGGGGGATGACGTCCCAACCGAGAAACGCGGCGAGCTCGTACGCGCCGACCTCACGTTGGTAGAGCCCGGAGGGGAAGTCCCACAGCGGCCGCTCACCGCGATGCGGCTTGTAGATGGCGCGGGTGACGTCATCGCCGAGACGCAGCGTGACGAGGAATGTGGCGTTCGAACTCCACGGCATGCGCCCCTCGATCTCCATCTCGCCACAGAGCAATACGTCGCCCACGGTCGGATCATCTGCGCGCATAGAAGATCAGTTGAAGCAGACGCAGGTGTAGCCGTCGGGGTTTATGGGTGACGCGCACAGGATGCATGTGGGTCGTCCGCCGCCGATGATGTCGGTGCTGCGCTCGGCGAAGTTCGAGGCCTGGGCCCGCGTGAGGAAGAAACGGGCTCGCCCGCTGTCGTCGTCACCGTCGATCTCGACTTCTTCGAGGACGACTACGACACGGTCGGACTCGGCCTCGTAGCCGATGCCGATCGAGCCGACGACCCACTCGGCTAGAACCGGGACGGAGAGCTCGTCGGCCGATGCGACCACGGGCGCTGTGGGTAGGTCGACGAGGAGCTTCCCGACCGCCTCGGCCAGCGCCGCCACTTGCAGCTTTTCGCACTTGAACGACAGCAGCGTTCCCGCATTCGTGATCTGGAAGAAGAACGTGCGTGCCCCCGGTTCGCCAACGGTGCCGGCAACGAAGCCATCGACGTTCTCCATCTCGAACGATGTGCTCATGACGGCGCGAGCTTCGAGAGATCGCCCACCGTATTGACCGTGAGCACGTTCGGGCCGGTCGCTCCGTACGCGATCGCGGTCACCGAGCATGTCGAGATCGAGATGCGCTGGAACAGGTCGAGGTGGGTTCCCAACGCGTCGGCCACGGCCGCCTTGATCGGGTCGGCATGGCTGAAGGCGACGACCACCCCGCCCGGATGGGCATCGCACAGCTTGTGCACGGCGGTCACGATCCGGGTCTGCATTTCGCCGAACGACTCGCCGTTCGGAAACCGGAACCCCGACGGATAGCGCTGGACGGTCGCCCACTCCGGCTTCTTGTAAAGGTCCTTGAGGTCGGCGCCGGTCCAGTCGCCGAAGTCGCACTCCTGCAGGCCGCGCTCGATGCGGACGGCGAGCCCGCGCCGCTTCGCCAAGGGTGCTGCGGTCTCCCTGGCCCGTTCGAGCGGCGATGCGTAGATGGCATCGATGGTCTTGATCGCATCGAGGTGTTCGGCCACCGCTGCGGCCTGCTCGCGGCCGACGTCGGCGAGATGCAGTCCTTTGGCTCGCCCCGGAAGCTTGACGCCGGTGGTGGGCGTCTGGCCGTGGCGGACGAGGATGATTCGGGTTGCCGACGGACCGGCGGGCTTCTTGGCCATTTGACAACAACGCTAGTGCGGTCGCCGCGCAATGAAGTCGGCACCAGCCGCCTCCGGGCGAGCAAGGCCGACGGCGCCACACACTCACAGGGTGAGGGCGCCGGGTGCATGATGCCGAAGTGGAAACCGTTGAGTCGCTCGGGGCCCTGAACGCGGAGATCGCCGACTGCCGACGGTGCCCGCGGCTCGTGGAGTGGCGTGAGGCCGTCGCCGCGGACAAGCGCGCCGCATATCTGGACTGGGAGTACTGGGGCCGGCCCGTTCCGGGGTTCGGCGATCCGGATGCCGCCATCTATGTACTGGGGCTGGCACCGGCTGCGCACGGTGCGAATCGCACTGGACGGGTGTTCACCGGCGACCGTTCTGGTGACTGGCTCTTCCGGGCGATGCACCGCGTCGGGCTCGCGAATCAGGCGGCGAGCACCGATCGCGACGACGGCCTCGAACTGCGCGACGCCTACGTCGGCGCCGCAGTGCGGTGCGCGCCGCCCGGTAACAAGCCGACTGTCGAAGAACGCGATTCCTGCGTGCCGTTCCTGCGCCGAGAGCTGGCGCTGCTGACTCGCCTGGAGGTGGTCGTGGTGCTCGGTCAGTTCGCATACGACGTACTGGCCCGCGAGCTCGCCATCCGACCGAAGCCGCGGTTCGGGCATGGAGCGGAAGCCGACGCAACGATGGGCGACCGACATCTGACCGTGGTGTGCTCGTACCACCCGAGCCAGCAGAACACGTTCACCGGCACACTGACCGAGGAGATGTTCGACGCAGTGTTCATCCGCGCCGTCGCACTCAAGTCGGAAGGCATCGGCGCCGACCAGTGAACGGCACGTGTGCCAATTGCGCGGCAGCCGTCCGGCCCTCTCACCGGACTCTCACCCACGATGTGCGAGAAGGGGAACCATGACCGCAACCGGTGCCGGCAGCTACGGCTCGGAAGCGGGCGGTCACCACGACCCCGTCCGCGCATCCGAGCCGGAACGGCCGTGGCTGCGACCGGCACTCGTCGGAGGCGTCGCCGGCGCGCTGATGGCGAGCGCCGTCCTCGGCACTGCTCTTGTGGCCGCCCGGAACAACGCCACGGATCACCGGCAGATCACATCCGAGGTCGTCGATGCACGGGCGGTCATCCCGGCCGCGGGAACCACCGGCGCAACGATGTCGATCCGAGCACTGCTCGATGAGGTCGAACCGGCAGTAGTGAGTATCAGCACCAAGGGTTTCGACCCGAACGGGTTCTTCGGCGTCGAGCCGCAGAGCGGAGCCGGGACAGGGATCGTGCTGTCGGAGGATGGGTACGTCCTGACCAACAACCACGTGATCGACGGCGCTGCGCAGATCAAAGTCACCTTCGCCGACCGCAAGGTGCGTACGGCCGAGGTGGTCGGTCGTGACCCGGCCAACGACGTTGCCCTCGTGAAGATCGACGGGGTGAAGGGGCTGGCCACAGCCCGCCTCGGATCGTCGAAGGAGCTGCATGTCGGCGATCCGGTCGTCGCCATCGGCAATGCCCTGGCGCTCCCGGGAGGGCCGACCGTCACCACCGGCATCGTGTCTGCGCTCGACCGCAAGATCGAAGGCGACTCGGCCACGCTCGAAGGACTCGTACAGACCGATGCCGCCATCAATCCGGGCAACTCGGGCGGACCGCTGCTCAATGCCAGCGGTCAGGTGATCGGTATGAATACGGCCATCCTGCGCGACACCAACAGCATCGGATTCGCCATCGCCATCGATCGCATCAAGCCGATCGTCGAGAAGCTTCGCAAGGGTCAGGCGACCGTTGGGCCGCGGACGTTCCTCGGCGTATCGACGCAGACGGTGACTTCGCATCTGCGTGATCAGTACGACCTCGCGACCGATCAGGGTGTGCTCGTAGTCCAGGTCACCGCCGGCTCGTCGGCGCAGGCTGCGGGCCTCGAAGCCGGCGACATCATCACGAAGTTCGGCAGCATTGCAATCACCGACGCGCAGCAGCTCGGCAGGGAAGTCCGCAAGCACAAAGTGGGGGACAAGGTGACCATCGTCTGGCAGAAGGGTGGCTCGTCGAAGTCAGCGACCCTCACTCTCGGCGCCGCCCGCAGCGTGGTCGAGGGCTGATGCACATGATCGACAGTCCGAACGGCACTCCGAAAAACGCTATGCACAGGTAGCGTCTTGGCTTCGCAGCCCGTCGCCAAGAGCAGTGTCACACCGCTGCCGTACTGTGGCCGCATGCCTGTTCCCGGTCCGTCGCAGCTCGGGCGCGGCGTCGTGGTTGGTCTGGCCGACCCTGTGCCGCCTGCCTGGGATGGCGCCCCCGAGGTTGTCGTCGACGGTCCCGACGCCGTTGCCGCGTTGCACGATGCATGGCACCGGCGAACTTCGATCGTCGTCCGGCTCGCCATCGACCCCACCACGTTCCGCGTGCCCCCCACGACCGACGAGGAACCGTGGACGCTGGGCCCGGAGTTCCTGTTCCCTGAGGACCGGCTGCACTTCCTCGTGTGGGCCAACACCTACGACGCACGTGAGGGCAAGGAGCCGATCTGGTGGTGGGCGCGCAAGGCCGTCAAGCTTGGTGCAACCGACACACCCGAAGGCCCGGCCGACGCCCGTCTCCCCGACGGCAGCGACGCATGGATCGACGGCGGTCCGCGGCAGTCGTTCGGCCTGCCCACGGTCCACGCCGAAACGATCGACCTGGGCCGGCTGACGCTGTCGCGGCCGCCCGCCGAGCCGGTGCCCCAGATCGTCCTGGCGCCCGACCAGATGGCGGCGGTCTCGCATACCCACGGCGCAGCCCGCATCGTCGCGCCCGCCGGTTCCGGTAAGACCCGCGTGCTCACCGAACGCCTTCGCTACATGCTCGGCGTCCGTGGCATCGAGACCGAGACCGTTCTCGCGGTGGCCTACAACAAGAAGGCGCAGGAGGAGCTTGCTGGTCGCAGCGCGGCGTTCCGACCGCGTGTGGTCACCCTCAACGCGCTCGGTTGGGAGCTGCTCGGGCGTCCGCCGATCCTCGAGGAGCGCGAGGTTCGCCGCCTCATTGAGAGCATCGTCCCGAAGGCGCAGCGCCGGGCCAACGTCGACCCGTACGCGCCGTATCTCGAAGCGCTGGCGGCCACGCGGCTCGGCTTCGTCGACCCGGCCCTGGTCGAAGACGAGCGTGACGACGTGCCGGGGTTCGCCGAGGCCTTCCCCCTCTATCGCGAGGCGCTTCGGCGCAAGGGCGTCGTCGACTTCGACGAGCAGATCTACGGCGCCGTCGAACGCCTCCTGCGAGACGGAACGTTCCGGCGGGCTGCACAACAGCGCCACCGCCATCTGCTCGTTGACGAGTTCCAGGACCTCACACCCTGCCATGTACTGATGCTCCGGCTCCTCGCGTCGCCCGAGCTCGACGTCTTCGGCGTGGGCGACGACGATCAGGTCATCTATGGCCATGCCGGTGCGTCACCGGCGTTCCTCATCGAGTTCGAGCACCTGTTCCCGGGCGCGGCCTCCCATCCGCTGCGGGTGAACTACCGCTGTCCGGTCCCGGTCGTCGACGCGGCCCGTACGCTGCTCGGCTACAACCGCCGCCGGGTCGAGAAGGAGATCCAGCCAGGGCCGTCGTCGTCACCCGATCCGGCCGGATTCGAGGTCCGCCGGCACCGCTCGGAAGAGGGCGCCACCGAGGTCGTGCGCATCGTGCGGAAGTGGCTCGACGCCGGCGCGCAGCCGTCGGAGATCGCCGTACTGACCCGCGTCGGGTCACTGCTGCTCGCACCCCAGGTGGCTCTCGCCTCAGACCACGTGGCCGTCTCGTCGACGCTCGAACCCCGCGTCCTCGACCGTACCGGCGTCCGGGCCGCCCTTGCCTATGTGCGCATAGCAACATCGCCGGACGGGTTCGCCGCCGCGGATGTCATCGAGGTCCTGCGTCGTCCTTCGCGTGGGCTGCCGCAGTGGATCGACAAGTGGTTCCGGAATCCTTCGATGAACGTTCGTGACGTGCGGGCGATCGCTAGCCGGATGGAGGACGAGAAGGCAAGCGGCAAGGTGCTGCTACTGGCCGACGATCTCGGGACCGTCGTCGACGCCGGACGGAAAGCGACCACCCGCCAGCTTCTCCGGGTCATCAAGGACCAGATCGGCCTGGGCCAGGCCATGAGCATGCTCGACGCATCGGCGGCCAGTAGCCACCTCGACGATCTCGAAGGGCTCGAACAGGTCGCCGATCTCCATCCCGACCCGGCCGGCTTCGAGCCATGGCTCCGTAGCGTGCTCGCCACTCCGCCCGCTGCGAACGGGGTCACGCTGTCGACCGTGCACCGCGTCAAGGGCCGGGAGTGGCCCTACGTCGTGCTGTTCGGCGTGAACGACGGGATCATTCCGCACCGCCTCTCGACCGACCGTGAAGAGGAGCGCCGGGTACTGCATGTCGGCATCACCCGCGGGCATCGTCGCGTGGTCGTCCTCGCCGACCACGCGAAGGCCTCACCGTTCCTTGGCGAGCTCGATGGCTCCGCCCCGCCCGATCCAGTACGCGCGCCGCGCACGCCGCCCGAACGTACGGTCGAGCGAGCGGCCGGGAAGAAAGCGGTCTTGAGAACCGCGGCGAAGACGTCGCTGGCCGAAGCGGACGTCGATGCCTCACTGCTCGAGGCTCTGCGCGCGTGGCGACGGGATCGGGCGAAGCGTGACGGGGTGCCGCCCTATGTGATCCTGCACGACAAGCATCTCGTCGGCCTGGCCGCCGCGAAGCCGACCACCATGGCGGCACTTTCCCGACTCGACGGCATCGGCCCTCGGCGCCTCGAGCTCTACGGCGAGGAGATCCTTGCGGTGATGACGTGACCCGTCGACCCGCTTCTTTCGGACCCTTCGGCTGACCGCTCGAGCGGTCGGTCGTCGGCATCGTGTGCCACCGAGGGCAGCGAGACGGCAACGACGGCCCCGCCCGACGGACCGTTCGCAGCTGCGACCGTGCCCCCGTGGTGTTCGACGATCGCCTTCACGATGGCGAGGCCGATGCCCGTACCACCTCCCGCGGCCCGGGTACGGGCCGCATTGCCGACGGTGAAGCGCTCGAATGCCTGATCGAGCAACCCGGGAGGAAACCCTGATCCGTCGTCAGCCACAGCTATGGTCGCCGTCGATTGCGCCACCGCCACGTGGACCTCGATGCGACGAGCGGCGAAGCGGTTGGCATTCGCCACCAGGTTGCTCAGCACCCGCTCGAATTGGTCATGTCGTATGTGCGCGTAGCAATTGTGACCATTGACGGAAACCTCCAGGTCGGGCCGCAGCGCCGGACGGAGGCGATTCACGATTCCTTCGCAGGCGGACAGCAGCTCGATCGGCGGTGCGACCTCGGCGGAACGGTCGGAGCCGGTGCGGGCGAGCACCAGCAGGTCGTCGGCGAGGCGGGAGAGGCGGTCGACCTCGTCGATCGAGGCCGTCAGCATGCGCCTCGTCTCGGCCGCATCTCCCGGGTGGAGGAGACCGAGCTCGAGTTCACCGCGCAGGATTGCGAGCGGCGTTCGCAGCTCGTGACTCGCATCATCGACGAAGGCCCGCTCCCGTCGGAACGACGACTCGAGGCGGTCGAGCATGGCGTTGAGCGTCGACCCCAGGTGGGCGATTTCGTCCGTCCCCGCAGGGAGCGGGAGCCGGACGCCGGTATCGGCCCGGGAGATCGCCGCGGCTTCATCGGTCATGCGTCGCACCGGCCGCAGCGCCGCACCCGCGATCCACCACCCGGCGAGCCCAAGGAGTGCGACCAGCGCGGGCGCAGCCACTGCGAGCGTGAGGAGGAGGCGATGACGGATCGGCCCCTCGAGCACCAACGACGATCCGACCACGATCACGACCGCGGCTCCGTCGATGTTTCGAGGCTCGGCGAGCAGGCGGGCGCGACCGCCGAGTGCCGGGATGTCGCGGTCGAACCGCAGGGAACCGGCACGGAACACGAAGCGCTGCTGCTCAGGCGTGAGCAGGTACTCGTCGGCACCGATCGCGGAGGAGAGGTCCTTCACGGTGCCGAACTGCGAGAAGACCTGCGCGTACACCTCGGTGGCCGGCAGTTTGTCGCCCCCTGCTCGGAAGCTGTCGACGATGCGGTCGATGCGCTGGCGCAGCCCTTTCGTGACCAGTTGATCGGAGTTTCGTGACTGGAACACGACGAGCAGGAGGCTCACCGAAAGGACCAACAACGCCGTCCCGATCGCGAACAGGGTGGTGATGCGGGCGCGCAGCGTGAGCCAGGGGAGGCGGCGGTGTCTCGGCCTCACGCCGCGGATCCGGCGCGTCACGTCCGCGCCGCAGCACCGGTCGAGCGCAGTACGTAGCCCGCTCCACGGACGGTCCGGAGGCTTTCGATGCCGAAGGGACGATCGATCTTCTCGCGCAGGTACCGAACGTAGACGTCGACCACGTTCGACGTGCCGTCGTAGGCGAAGTCCCACACGTGTTCGAGGATCTGGGTACGGCTCAGGACCTGTCCGGGATGGCGCATGAAGTACTCGAGGAGCGCGTACTCGGTCGGCGAGAGGTCGATCATCGATTCGCCGCGCCGCACCTCATGGGTCGCTGGATCGAGCTCGAGGTCGGCGACGTTCAGCGTGGTCGGGCGGGCTGATGGTTCGCGGCGGGTGATCGAGCGGACGCGGGCGAACAGCTCTGCGAACGCAAACGGCTTGGTGAGATAGTCATCTGCTCCGGCATCGAGGCCCTTGACGCGGTCATCGACCGCGTCACGGGCAGTCAGTATCAGCACAGGCGTCCAGCGCTCCCGGCGGCGAAGCTCGCGACACACCTCGAAGCCGTCAGGCGCCGGGATCATCAGGTCGAGGACGATGGCGTCATAGTCGACCTCGGTAGCCGACCAGATCGCATTGGCACCGGTAGCAACCGTATCGACCGCGTGTCCTTCGCGCTCGAGCCCACGCTTCAGGAGCTCTGCCATCTTCGGCTCGTCTTCGACCACCAGAACTCGCACGCAGCAACGCTACCCACCGGTCATGAACCAAGAATGCGAGGCGTGGACGGGTGGCCAGGGAGTCACGGCGGACGACTCCCCAGCCGACGGTTTCCCGTCCATCTTGGACAGGCCGAAGCCACATTCCAAGGTGCTTGTTCTCGGCGGGAAGAACAAGCATGTGAACCGTAGCAGCTGTGGGTGTCATCCGTGCGAATTCCCTTGTGAGCGCTGTGAAAACGTGCTGAAAACACGCAGAGTGGTCAAGTTCTCGGCCTCTATGGCCGATAGACCTAGTCATGACGCTCTCCCGTTTCGACGCCGACTTGAGCCTGGTTCCGCCGAAACGGATGGGCCGACTGCTGGCCAATGCGCGCTACCGGAGCGGGGTGAGCACGACTGCGGCGGCGTTTGCCAGCTACGGACGATTCGACGTTCTCGACATCCGCCGCATCGAAGAGGGCGATCTCGTGGTGTCGGACGACGACATCCAGATGTTCGCCGGCATCTATCGGATGGACGTCGATCGGGTCGTCCCGGCCCGTATGGAGCTTGCCATTGATCGCACTGAAGGTTGGGTGCGGGTGGGCAATCGTGTCCAGTCCGTGGCCCCTGCCAGTGGCGATCGAGCCGTATTGATCCGCTACCTCGCGTTGATCTATGAGTTGCGCAACGTCCGCCCGGGGCACCTCATCGTTCCCCGCGAGAACGACCTTCGTGTGCTCGGCGCGCTGTTCGCACGAACGCCGAGCGAGATGCGATTGCGCCTTGAAGTCCTCATGCGCCGCGACCGCGTAGAGGTCGCCGATGTACAGGACCGCCTTCGCGATCGGCTGAGCGTGCCCTCGATCGGCATGCTCGTGGGACTGACCCGGATCGGTGCGCTGTTGCTCGAACAGAGCAGCCGACCCGATGACTCCCTACTCGTTCGCATCCCCGAGATAGAGCCCATGTCCGCCTGACTCGAGCGGGCTGCGGTCGGGGGCCGCGGTCTGTCCCGGTATGCCTCTCTCAGCCCGCGGGGGCCGGCGTTTCTGCAG
>JAYTFI010000210.1:0-2921 GCA_043734485.1 Acidimicrobiales bacterium
GGAGCTGCGGGCGGATCTGGCCAGGACGCCTGCAGCTTCGATAGTCGCCCACGAACGGGTCATACGCGGTGAAGATCTGCGCGCAGATGATCATGCGCTGGCGCTTCCCGATGTGCTCGGCCTGCCCCTCCGTCTCGAACCGTGGGAACCGACGTATCCCCTGGCCGGGTACGAGCCCGGCAAGGCGTCGTTCCCGCCTCCTGACCTGCCAAAGTTCTCGGTTGCATCGGCGCTGACAGGGGACGTTCATGCCGAGATCGTCCGCGATCCCGAGGTCGTCGAGGCACTCGTCGACCTTGCGCAGGCGTGGGTTCGGGGATCGAACGGCCGCGCCCAGGCGGTTGCGGTCGAGGGCGATGGGTTGCACGCAATCGCCGCGCTCGGGGCGAGGAATGTTCGGATTGCGCCGATCAGCGGAGCCGAGGCACTCGCATGGATGGCCTGGACCGCAGCGAGCGGAGGTGCGAACGGCCGTCGCAGGGGCATGGCCGCCGGCCGGCACGCGGCATGGTGGGCACTCGCTGCGTTGGCCGGACTGGCCGATCCCGGCGACGAGCCGGCCACACCTGACGAGCTCGGGCGGGCGCTCGACGAGCTGCGTTGGTACCTGTGGGACGACGGCAGCCCGGCCACTGGGTGGGTGCTGCGCCTCGCGGTGGAGGAGCCGGCTGAGGGTCTGGCCTGGGCCGTCGTCGCGACCGATGCCCACTTAGCCTGACCGGCGAAGGCGCTTAGGGACCGGAAGAAAACTACTTGGACGGCCGAAGGCCGAGAAGGTGCCATCCACCGGGCCAGACGCGTACAGGTCGTGCAAGTAGTTTTCTTACGGGTCCTCAGGCTCAGGGAGCGCTAGCGAAGCTCTTGCAGCCGGCGAATGAGTGCCGGCACCTCGTCGATGGCATCGAGCTCCCAGTAGCGGGCGCCGTCGATGTTGCGCTCCGCCTGCTGGACGTGGTGCGACTCGACCACTTCGTGCGCCCACGTGAACACGTACGGGATGTGCACGCCGACCGCGCCGAGGGCCACCGCGGGAAGGACATCGGATTTCACCGAGTTGCCGACCATCACGAACTCCGAGGCCGCGATCGCGTGCCGTTTCAATATGCGCGCATATGAGGGGACGTCCTTCTCGCTGATGACCTCGATGGCGGTGAAGTGGTGGGCAATGCCGGACAGCTGCACCTTGCGTTCCTGATGGTGCAGGTCGCCTTTCGTGATGAGCAGCAGTCGATGGTGCTCGCCGAGCAGCTCGACCACCTCGTGCACATCGGGGAGCAGTTGCGCGGGCCGGGCCAGCATCGCCTTGCCTCGATCGAGCAACACGGCGAGGTCGGCGCTGCCGATGGCGCCGCCGCTCACCTCCATGGCAGCCTCGATCATCGAGAGTGTGAAGCTCTTGACGCCGTACCCGAACAGCTCGAGGTTGCGAGTCTCCGTGGCCAGCAGTACGGCGCGGGCGTCCTCGTCGGTCGCCCAGGGCGCGACGAGATCGGCGAAGGCCTCCTCGGTGGCGTTGAAGTGGTCCTCGTTATGCCACAAGGTGTCGTCGGCGTCGAAGCCGATAGCTGCGATCTGCATGGTGTGGCCCAGGGTATCGGCGCGTTGCCGGTCAACCTTTCGCCCCCGTCGTCTTGTGGTTGGCTGTGCGGCCGTGCCCGACACCGACCCGACGGGCCCCGCCGTGTTCGCCCGCCCGTCGTCGGTCGACTTCGCGCTCATCGTCGTGGCCATCGCTGGCATCTCGACGTCGGCGATCTTCATCCGGAAGGCGGCGGCCCCGTCGTTCGCGATCTCGTTCTGGCGCAACGCGCTGGCCAGCGTGGTGCTCGTGCCGATCGCGTTCCTGCGTCCGTCCGGCCGGCGAGAGTTGCAGAGGGCCGGGAAGCGGCCGATCCGGCTAGCCGCACTCGCCGGGCTGTTCCTCGGCACACACTTCGCGGTGTGGATCCCCAGCCTGTCGTTCACGTCGATCGCCTCGTCGACAGCGCTCGTGGCCACGCAACCTATCTGGGCCGCCCTGATCGCCCGGGCGCGTGGACAGCACGTGCCCCGGCTCGCGGCAATCGGCATCGGCGTGGCCGTCAGCGGTGCGTTCGTGGTGACCGGCGGCGACTTGCAGGTCTCGGGTCGGGCGTTCGGCGGTGACGTGCTGGCCGTGCTCGGCGGGATCACGGCTGCGGCGTACGTGACGGTCAGCGCCGAAGCCCGCAAGACGCTTTCCGCCAATGTGCATACGGCGATCTGCTTCGCCAGCGCGGCAGCCATACTGCTGATCATCGCGGTTGTGGCACGCACGCCGCTTGTCGGGTTCTCACGCGCAACGTGGGGCTGGATTCTGGCTCTCACGGTCGGAGCTCAGCTCCTCGGCCATGCGGTGTTCAACATCGTCCTGAAGACGACCAGCGCCACGGTCGTCTCCGTTTCGATCCTCTTCGAGATCGTCGGAGCGAGCCTCCTGGCCTGGGCCTGGTTCGACGAGCGGCCGCCGCTGCGCTTCGTCCCGGCCGCCGTCCTCGTTGCCGCCGGTGCGGTCCTGGTGGTCCGCGCTGGCCGTGTGCGTCGGCGGGACTGGTAGGTGAACGTCGAAGTTTCCGTCCTTCACGAATCGAAACGGCGTCCTCACATGTCGATCACGCGGGCAGCCGATGCTTCAGAAGTCGAAGTAGCCGTCAGCGACGAATTCACGAAGCGGCCCGCACGGGCCCAAAACACAAGGACAAAGACATGTTTCGGAAGTTCGCTGTAAGCGCCCTCATCGCCGGCTCCAGCATTGTTGGCTTCGCCGGCATCGCCCATGCCGAGTCGACTTCAACCACCAAAGCACCGAACCCGCTGAAGTGCGTCGGCGCCGCCGACCACAAGACGGCTCAGGGCCTTCGCCTCCAGGCACTCAGTGCCGACCTCGCGGCCCTGAACGCTCG